>NZ_JBWKYN010000167.1:0-13412 GCF_059423785.1 Arcicella sp. GW458-12-2-14-TSB2
ATTCACAAAACAAAAATAAAGTCTTATAGATGCTTTACAAAATGTTTTATAGGTTTTAACAAATCATTAACAAGGGTATAAATTACTTTGTTGAAAGCTTTACATTTGTTACCCTAATTAATTTTTGTTATTTTTGGTACTGAAACTTGTATATTATCGTTCATTTTTACCCATCTCACTGTCTTGGAAAACACACTTCTGTCAGAAACAATAGTATTTACCAAAGAATCAGTCTTGACTGATTACAAGGTTGCTCGCATGAGTCGTGAGTGTAGCCTTATTGTAAGAAAGGAAGTTTTTGCAGGGCGTGCTAAATTTGGAATTTATGGTGATGGTAAGGAGCTTTGTCAACTGGCTTTAGCTAGAGCAATGAAAGCAGGAGACTTTGTTTCAGGATATTATCGTGACCAAACCATTGTAGCCGCAGTTGGCGATATGACTTGGACGCAATACTTCTCTCAATTATACGGACATCCAGACATTGCATTCGATCCACACACAGGAGGAAGAGCCATGAATAATCATCATGCAACCCGATGGCTAGATGAAGAAGGAGAGTGGGTGGACCAAACAAAATTATTTAATTCTGTAGCAGGTGTTTCTTCAACCGCTGGGCAAATGCCGAGGGCAGTCGGGTTGGCATATTCTTCAAAATTATATAGACAACTACCAGAACTTCACGAAATTTCAGAAAAATTTACCCGTAATGGTAATGAAGTATGCTTCTCTACTATTGGAGATGCTTCTACCTCAGAAGGAATGTTCCTTGAATGTGTGAATGCAGCAGGAGTGTTACAAATTCCTTTGGTGATGTCAGTATGGGATGATGGCTTCGGTATATCTGTTCCTTCTGAATATCAAACAACAAAATCCTCTATCTCCAAAGCTTTGGCTGGTTATCAAAGAAATGAAGATGGGGCTGGCATAGAAATTTTTACGGTAAAGGCTTGGGACTATGTCGCTTTGATGGAAACATATCAAAAAGCAGCAACATTGGCCAGAGAATACCACATTCCGTCTTTAGTACATGTAGAAGATGCTACACAACAGCAAGGTCATTCTGCCTCAGGGTCACATGAAAGATATAAGTCTGCGGAAAGACTAAAATTTGAAGTGGATTTTGATTGTAATTTAAAATTCAGAGAATGGATTATTGCTGAAGGAATTGCTACTGAAGCAGAGTTGGAAAGCATTGATAGTGAAGTAATCAAAGAAGCGAAAGCATGCCAGAAAGCTGCTTGGACTGCTTATATGACCTCAATAAAGCCAGAAAGAGAAGATTTACTTTCTTTGTTATACCAAGCTGCTGCTGAAAGTGAAAATGGCGTTGAGATTAAAAAAATAGCGGAGGAATTACGCAAAGCTGTTAATCCAATTCATCATGAGAATGTAGTAGCCGCTAGGAAAGCACTGAGAGCTTTACGATTGGAAAATTCTTCTACTAAGCAAGGATTGAAAAAATGGCTTGAAGAAACTGATGCTAAGAATGACCAACGATTTAATTCTAGTCAGTTCAGTATTTCGAAATATTCGCCATTAAAAGTACAAGAAATTAAACCAGAGTATGGAATTAATTCCCCACTTTTAGATGGAAGAGAGATTTTAAATAAAAATTTCGACCATTTGTTCAGTACAAACCCCAGAATTTTTATTTTAGGTGAAGACGTGGGGAAAATTGGGGACGTAAATCAAACATTGGCAGGTTTACAAGAGAAATTTGGAGAGTTGAGAATTACAGATACTGGAATCAGAGAAATGACCATAGTAGGTCAGGGAATTGGTGCCGCAATGAGAGGGCTCCGTCCAATCATTGAAATACAGTATCTCGATTATATATTTTATCCTTTTGCTACTTTATCAGACGATTTAGCGTGTTTGCAGTATAGAACAGTAGGAGGACAAAAAGCACCCTTGATTGTTAGAACAAGAGGACACCGCTTAGAAGGAATTTGGCATTCAGGCTCGCCCATGTCGGTTTTATTGGGTGGCTTAAAAGGAATCCACTTGTGTGTGCCAAGAAATATGACACAAGCAGCAGGAATGTATAATACATTATTAAGTTCGGATGACCCAGCAATCGTCATTGAATGTTTGAATGGCTATCGATTGAAAGAAAAATTGCCAGTCAATCTGTATGAAACAAAAGTACCATTGGGTGTGCCAGAGGTAATTCGTGAAGGAAGAGATATTACCATTGTTACTTATGGTTCAATGTGCAGAATTGTGATGGAGGCCGCTCGCCAATTAGAAAACATGGATATTTCTATAGAGGTAATAGATGTACAGACACTGATGCCATTTGATATTTCGCATAAAATTGTTGAATCGATTAAAAAAACAAACAGAGTAATATTTGCTGATGAAGATATGCCAGGCGGAGGTTCGGCCTATATGATGCAACAAGTAGTGGATGGACAAAATGCCTACAGGTATTTAGATGCCAAACCAGTTTGTATGGCGGCTGTGCCACATCGACCAGCTTATAGTTCAGATGGTGACTATTTTTCTAAACCAAACGTTGAGAATATAGTGGATACGGCCTACCAATTGATGGCTGAATGTTATCCTACTAAGTTTCCAGCTATTTATTAAAGATTTTTGTACTGTGATACTTTTTTATATTTAGAAAAATAGAAGAATTAACACTTTTTCCACTTTTTTGGGTACTTAATTGCCTTTTAATAAATAATGTGAAGGTTTTAAGTTATTTTTTTTAATTTCGTATGGTTTTTTCAAACTTTTAGAAATTTTCATAGTATAATGATTAGTTTCATTAGGGTATGAATAGACTTTTCTAATTGCTTGATAACAATAACCTTAATTAAATTACATTGAACCCCTTACGAAAAATTAAAAAATGGATTTGGCCAACAGTACTAGCTATAGTCTTACTGTTGATTGTAATTTATGCTGAAAATGTTCATCATCATCAGAAATGTAAGAAGATAAATGTAAGAATTGAAGGGGCAAATGAAAGTAAATTAGTGACGGCTAATGAAATATTAGCCATTGTTAGCCCAAATGTAGTGGATAGCCCAGAGGGAAAACCTTTTGATAAGATTGATTTTAAGAAAATAGAAAAAAAAGTTAGTTTAAATAAATTAGTAAAGTCGTGTCAGGTTCACCGAGATTTAAGTGGAGAAATGACAATAGATATTGTAGAACACACACCACTCGCCCGAGTATTATTTAATAAAGGTTCAGATAGTTACGTAACAGAGAAAGGCGATTTTATCGGTATTTCTCAGCATTTTACTCCCAGAGTTTTACTGCTTTCGGGAGGGTATTTTGAAAAAATACAAAATTTAAAAGAAATAAAAAGTAAACCTATCTTAGAACTAATCAATGCAATCAATGAGGATACTTTTTGGAAAGCACAAATAACACAATTAATCGTTGAGAAAGATGGTGGGATTACAATGGTGCCCGAAATAGGGAATCATGTGATAGAATTTGGAATGGGCATTGATATTGAAGCAAAATTTAAGAAAATTAAAATTTTTTATAAGGATATTTTGCCCGTAAAAGGGTGGGATACCTATCATAAAGTAAGTGTAAAATACAGAAATCAGATTATTTGTGAGTAAAAATGGCATTTTACCATAAGCTTTATTATTCGGTAAATAATTATTCAATAAGAGTAGTTACCTTAGGTGGCTTATTGGGAAAGTTTATTGTGGAGCTATTTTTTTATCACAAATTATTTAAATTCTACCTTCCATGAATGAAATAATCGTTGGACTTGACATAGGCAGTAAGCAAGTAAGTGTTGTTGCTGGCAGACTTGACAGTTTGGGCAAGTTGGAGATTCTTGGTTTGGGTAAAGCCGACACCACTGGAAGAGTCTCCAAAGGTGTCGTTTTGAATGTCAATAAAACAATAGAAGCAGTTCAGTCTGCTATTGAGCAAGTTGAAAACCAAGCTAACATTCATATCAGAGGAGTTGTAGCCAGTATCGCTGGTCCCAACATACATAGTTCAAAACATAAGGCTGGTATTACCAGACAAACTCGTGGTGAAGAAGTAACTGTTACAGATGTAGACCAAGTTGCCAATGATGCCCAGCGAACTTTTATTTCGCAGGGGAATGCTATTGTTCATAATTTACCTCAGGAATATTCTGTAGACTCTGCCAATGGTATTCAAGAACCAGTAGGTATTAGTGGATTGAAATTGCAAGGCGAATTTTTAATGATTGTTTCGCCACAAGCTGAGTTAGATAAAACAAAACGCTGTATTGAACGCTCAAAAGATAAAATGGAGATTGAAGGTGGATTGGTTTATTCTCCTTTGGCTGCTTCATTGGCTGTATTGACAGAACAAGAAAAGAAAACAGGCGTTGCACTAGTTGATATAGGAAGTGGAATTACAGAAATCGTAATTTACTATAAAGGAATAGTTAGGCATGTAGCAGTACTACCATTTGCTGGAGATTCAGTTACAACTGATATTGAACAGGGATGTGGCGTATCTGTAGAACAAGCAGAACAATTGAAAGTGAAATTTGGGTCGGCTATTGCGGAAGAAGTAGCTATCGAAGAGGTAGTTTCTATCCCGAGTGCTAATGGACGTAAGCCTAAAATAGTTTCGGTAAAAAATATTGCCATCATCATTGAAGAAAGACTCAAAGAAATTATGACATTGGTCGTAGCCGAAATTACTCGTTCGGGCTACTTAAATAGAATCAACTGTGGTATTGTTATCACAGGAGGTACTGCGCAAATGCCATATATCGATCAACTTTTTGAAAGAGTAGCACAAAGAGACGTAAGAATCGGTTATCCAAACGAAAACTTAGGAAAATCATTTACTGAAGAAATTAAAAATCCAACCTATTCTACAGCCGTAGGCTTGGTTTGGAAAGGAATCAGAGAAATAGACGAGCGCGAAGAAGGCTATAAAATCCTTAGAAAAGATGCGCCTGTAATTATACCAATCGTCCCTATCAATAATAATACGGGTATTAATAAAAACGGTAGAGAAAATACCAAAACTGCTGAAACCAACGGAAAGAAAAGCTCTTTGGGCTTTTTTGGAAAATTGAAGCAAGCGGCAAGTAGAATTATTGGAGAGGATTTGGGTGATAATGATAAATACGAGTAGTAAAATAATCCTTGCTACTCATATTTATCATTAACATCATATTTTAGAATTGCTCGATACCTCCGAAAAAGAAAAATCCTTCTATTGATGCATTCTCATCTGAATCAGAACCATGTATAGCATTTGCTTGAACTGATTTAGCAAAAGCTTTACGAATAGTCCCTTCTGCTGCATTAGCAGGGTTTGTTGCTCCTATTAAAGTACGAAAATCTAATACTGCATTTTCTTTTTCCAAGATGATTGGAATAATTGGCCCCGACGACATATAGTCGCATAATTCACCATAA
The DNA here is from genome assembly GCF_059423785.1 of Arcicella sp. GW458-12-2-14-TSB2. NCBI lineage: Bacteria > Pseudomonadati > Bacteroidota > Cytophagia > Cytophagales > Flectobacillaceae > Arcicella > Arcicella sp. GW458-12-2-14-TSB2. Next base: position 5,391 of record NZ_JBWKYN010000167.1, read on the forward strand.
AAAGGTCTTTCAGCGTGAACTGCATAAAACTCTCCTGCTCTTTCCTTAGTAAGTAGCGTTTTTTTGATAGCTACAATACGGAAACCAGCTTCTTCAATCATTTTAATAATTGCTCCCGAATTACCTTCAGCTACTGCATCGGGCTTAATCATTGTAAAAGTTCTGTTAGTTGCCATATTTTGGATTTATGAAATGTGTGGAATGTAATTTTGAAGTCATTGAAATGCATTAAATCTTATTAAAAAGTTATAAAACTGATTTTAAATAGATTATTTCTGCAAAATTACGACAAAGCTGTAAGGTTTTAGAAACCTTGCAGCTTTTTTTGTGGAGAATTCTCGCTAACTTTGCTATTCATTTTTAGAATAAAACATAATATCCTGATAATCAATCGTATATAATGCAAAATCTTGAAGCCTTTCGTGAGTTGATAAATACGCCCAAAAAAATTGTAATTACAACCCATTTTAAACCCGATGCAGACGCACTTGGGTCATCATTAGGACTAGCAAGATATTTAAAAAAGAAGGGACATCAAATTACAGTAATCACGCCATCTGATTACCCTAAATTTTTATTTTGGATGCCTAACAATGAGGAGGTCATCAATTATGAAGATTATAAATTAAGAGCAAAATCTAATAAATTAATTGCTGAGGCTGAAGTAATTTTTTGTTTAGATTTCTCGGCACTATCGCGTATTGAAAGTATGACCGAGCCTGTTAGGCAGTCGCAGGCAATCAAAGTGATGATTGACCATCATACTTTTCCTGAAGATTTTGCCCAGTTTAGTTATCATGATACCAATGCCGCTGCTACTGCACAGTTAATATTCCAATTAATTGTTCTTTTAGGAGATGAAGCTTTGTTAGATGTGGCTATTTGTGAATGCTTGTATGCAGGAATAATGACAGACACTGGCTCGTTCCGTCATCCAAGTACTACGCCAGCCGTGCATAGGATTGTAGCAGACATTATGGAGATAGGCGTTAATACCAATCTGATTCATCGTAGAATCTATGATAGTACTACTGCCGAACGCCTGAATTTCTTAGGATATGTGCTTTCTGAAAAACTAGTAGTGTTGCCAGAATACAGAGTTGCTTATTTTACTGTTACCGAAGAAGAACTAAAGCGTTTTAATTCACAAACTGGCGATACGGAAGGCATTGTAAATTATGGTTTACAAATTGAAGGAATGGTGATGTCGGCTATTATTGTAGATAGACCAGAAGCTGTAAAAATGTCTTTCCGTTCTGTGGAAGAGTTTGCTGTAAATAAAATAGCTTCAAAATATTTTAGTGGCGGAGGACACAAAAATGCCTCTGGCGGAAAAACTACAGGGATTGGTTTAGACGCAACCGTCGAAAAATTTATTAGTATATTACCAGAGTATCAATCAGAATTATTGGCAGTACCCCTTTAAAAATAAAAACTCTTGTTGAGTCATAAAACAAAAATAAAATCAATAAAATCAAACAAAATGTTAAAAAGAATCAGTGTTGTATTGTTTGCTGCCAGCATGATGGTTGCATGTAACAAGAATCGTGTAGAAGTAAAAGACGGAGTGAAAATCCAAATTCATAATCACGATGACAAAGCAAAAAAATTAAAAGACGGAGATATCATTTCGTTTACTGCTAAAATTCAAAACTCAACTGATTCTGTTCTTCAAGAATCTCCAGCTTCTCAGCCAGCACGTGCCATGTTACAACCTGCTGGAGTATCAGGTTTCAAAGGTTCTTTTGAAGATGGATTACGCTTACTTTCAGTAGGAGATAGTGCAACAATTTTTGTTCCTGTAGATTCTTTGGCAAAAGGTGGACAACAATTACCTCCATTCTTAAAGAAAGGTTCAGATTTAAAATATACAGTTAAAATCTTGAAAGTACAGTCTAAAGCTGAATTTGAAAAAGATATGGCTGCTGACCAAGCAAAAGCAAAAGCAGAGGCTGAAACACGTAAAGCTAAATTACCTGAATTGATGGCTGACTATGTTAAGAAATCTGGATTAGCATTCAAAACTACTCCATCAGGTTTACAATATGTCATTACAAAAGAAGGTACAGGTGAAACACCAAAAACTGGTGATGTTTGTAAATGTATGTATGTAGGCAAGTTTTTAGATGGAAAAGTGTTTGACCAAAGCCCAAGCCCATTAGATATGCCTATCGGTGGTATGATTCCTGGCTTCAATGAAGCATTGTTGATGATGAAAAAAGGCGGAAAAGGTACTTTCTTGATTCCTCCTCAAATAGGATATGGCGAAGCTGCTCAAGGTCCGATTCCTGCAAACTCTGCTTTAGTATTTACTGTTGAAGCAATCGATTTCAAAAAAGGAGGACAATAGCCCTTACAAGAAGGTAAGTACGAAGGACAATGAAAAGAAAAAATTAAAAGCATAACCCAATGAGGCTTGTTTTTAATTTTTTCAAAGATTTTATTGTACTTTTTTGCTTACCTTTTTTGTTTTGTGCCATTTTAACAGTTTTTAACGAATTAACAGCAATGGATTTCGTTATTTTGCGTTTCATTTAGGAGTTTAGTTTCGTTATGATTTAACGAATAACTGATAATCAAATAACAGTCAGTAATGATGAAGTTCAAATTATTAAACCTTTTAGTGTTTGGGGCGCTAGTGTGTATGCTCAGTTCATGTCTTTCAACAGTTGTATTGGAAGAGAATGTAATCGACCAACAAAACGAAACACAAATTCAGCAGTATATCAGTAGTAAAAGCCTAACGATGCAAAAAGCTTCAAATGGGGTTTATTATGCTATCAATAAGGCAAATCCTAGTGGTCGCCAAATAATATTGGGAGATACTATTAGCGTACATTATGTAATTACAAGACTAGATGGTGTTAAAATTGATAGCTCGTCAGTACTAACCAATAAGCCTTTTACGTTTTATCATAACGGAGTAAATACTAATATCTTTTTGAAATTTCTTTATTTAATGCACGAAGGTGAAACAGGTTCGTTTATTTTACCTTCAAGATTAGTTGGTGCAGGAGTAGCATTTCCGAATCTAGCGGCGAATCAACCAGTGCGTTGTGATATTTCATATTTCTACACTTTCGGCGAAGAAGCCGATATTGACCACTATATTGCTAAAAATAAGATTACAGTTACTGAAAAAACAACCGAAGGTGTTAGATACATCAAAACAAGAGATGGGTCGGCAGATTTAATTTCGGGAAAAGTAGCTAAGATAAAATACACAGGTAAGTTCCTGAGCGGAGAAGTCTTTGATACCAATGTTGGTAAAACAGACTCTTTGAGTTTAACAGTTGGTTCATCATCAACTTCATTTGTGACTGGCTTCGTAGTTGGTATTAATAAAATGAAGTTAGGTGAAAAAGCAACATTAATTTTCAGGTCTGCTTTGGGATATGGTTCAACTGGTAATACAACAATACCGCCATATACCCCCCTTATTTTTGAAGTCGAAATAGTAGCATTAAAGGATCAATAAAAATAAATAAATTATGAACAAAAGTACATTTTGGCTGATGCTGGCTAGTATAGTAGGTTTACTAAGTAGCTGCATGAGCTCAGGAGAAGATACAACACAGAGGTATCTTGACAATGAGAACAAGGTAATTCAATTCGGTAAAGATAATAACCTGACTCTTACCAAGGATGCTAGTTCTGGAGCTTATTACAACCTGACGACTATTAATGCCACAGGAAGAAGCCCAAAGGCAACAGAATTAGTAAAAGTTTATTATACCTACAGAAAGTTAGATGGAACCTTGCTTGATAGTACAACATCAGTACCTGTTGGTTATCCATATCTAACCTATAATAGCCTTTTGAATGTCCCAGTTAGTTTGTTGAAAGAAGGCGAAAAAGGCGTATTTATTTTTCCTGAAACAAGCCAATATACAGAACCAACAATTTTAACTCTACAGTTAATTTCTACACGTACAGAAGTAGAGCAAGTTGGTGAATTTGTACAAAGTAAATTTGCAGGGTTGACTGTCAACACAAGTAGTAGCGGATTACAATATGTAATAACAAAACAAGCTACTACAGGAGAACTAGTAAAATCTGGTCAAACGGTTACAGTAACTTACACAGGAAAGTTATTATATCCGACAAAGAAAAGAGATAGTAATGGCTTTTATATTTATAATGAACAGTTTGATACAGGAAGTTTTAGCTTTGTATTAGGACAAGGTTCAACGGTTGCAGGTTTTGAAGAAGCTGTTGCTAAACTAAAAGTAGGAGATAAAGGTAATTTTGTGTTTCCTTCTTCATTAGGTTATGGAACAGCTGGGAGAATAGATAATACCACTGGGGCTTATTCTATTCCACCATATTCGCCATTGAATTTTGAAATAGAAGTTACTGCAGTTAAATAAATATATTACCTCATTTGAAGCCTCCTCATTTTTCTTGAGGAGGCTTTTTATTTATTTTATTATGAAAAAACTCTGTTTTGCTACGAACAATGCCCATAAATTGGAAGAAGTTCAAGCCATATTAGGACAAAATTTTGAACTACTCACCCTCAGCCAGATAGGCTGTAGTGAAGAATTGCCAGAAACAGGTAATACATTAGAAGCCAATTCTTTACAAAAGGCACAATATTTGTACGAACATTATCAGGTAGATTGTTTTGCTGACGATTCGGGGCTAGAAGTAGCTGCACTTGGGGGTGAACCCGGCGTTTTTTCTGCCCGTTATGCAGGAGAACAAAGAAGCCATGCAGATAATATCAGCTTGCTATTAAAAAACCTTGCTGGTAAAGAAGATCGTTCTGCACAATTCAGAACGGTAATTACGCTGATTTTAGGCGGAGAAGTAACTCAATTTGAAGGTATCATTAAAGGGACAATTATTGAGGAATTAAAGGGGAATGAAGGATTTGGGTATGACCCAATTTTTGTCCCCGAAGGTTTTGATTTAACCTTTGCTGAAATGAGTATTGACGAAAAAGGAAAGATTTCGCACCGTGCTAGGGCGGTGGAAAAATTAATTGCTTTTTTAAAATAAACAAATATTCATTAATAGTAAGTCACTACCTTAAATGTAACTTTATTTAGGGTAGTGATTTTTTTTAGGAGGATATATAAACACTTATCATAGAGAAAGTAAACGTATAATCACCTTTTAATCTTTTAATAAGATTTTTACCGCCGAATAGGGGTTTTGAATAGATGAAATGTCTGTATTATGAGAGCAAATTTGATATTGCATCTAAATAATGTAAATTCGATAAAAAAAATATTTTATTTCTTTAAACATTCCTACATAGAATGGCTTATTCCAAAATCCAAAAACTACTAATTGCTTTAATCTTTATATTAATTTATCAAAATACGAATGCCCAATATGTAATAACTGGAGTGGTGACTGACGCAAAAAATGGTGACCCTTTGCCTTTTGCAACAGTCGGCTTGAAGGGTGTGAACGTTGGAGCTCAAACAAATTTTGAGGGAGTATATGTAATAAAAAGCAAAGTACTTACAGATTCAATTTATGTAAGTACTGTCAATTATAAGAAGCGCACCAAAGTGCTTGACAAAAAAGCTTTGAGTCAGAAAATTGATTTTCAATTGCAAGGAGAAACAAAATCCTTGGATGAAGTCGTTGTGTATTCTGGTGAAAATCCTGCCTTTAAAATTCTTCGGAAGCTTAATGAAAACAGAGAAAAAAATGATAGAAAACGCCTATCAGCTTTTGAGTATGACTCATATTCAAAAATGGAATTGGACGTAGACAACATCTCTGAAAAATTTAAGGAAAGGAAAGTGATGAAGCAAATCCAAGGAGCGATAGACAAATTTGAAAAATTGGCAGGCGAAGATGGAAAAGCTGTCATTCCAACCTTTATTTCAGAAACTATTTCAAAATATTATTTCCGTGAAAGCCCTGCAAGAAAGAAAGAAATAATCTTGAAAAATAATATCAAAGGAGTTGGCGTAAAAGAAGGAGGGTTTGTATCACAATTAGTGGGTGGAAACCTATTTGCCAATTATAATTTCTATGACAACTTTGTCCCTTTTCTAGGGAAAGATATTATATCGCCCTTTGGTGAAAACTGGAAAGGAACTTATAAATGGTTTTTATCAGATACTACGGATGTAGATGGACATATTTGTTATGGCTTGGAATTTGACCCTAAAAATGATAAAGACTTAGTCTTTGTAGGGAAAGCTTATGTAGATACTACGTCATACGCTTTGGTACAAATAGATGCCACCATTGGGAAAGAAGCCAATATCAACTTCATTGACAAAATAAAAATCTCTCAAGAATTAGAACAAACAACGGAAGGTGCTTGGCTACCAGCCAAAACCAGATTTTTAGTTGATATCGCCGAGCTATCGAAAAATTCAGCGGGTATGTTGTTGAAAATGTATATCTCTAACAAAGATTTTGTCATCAACAAGCCCAAAGATTTAAGCTTTTATGATATACCGATAGAAGTAGCAGAGGATTCTAAAGAACCAGACCCAAATTATTGGCTTGGTGCTAGGCATGAATCGCTTTCTGCCCAAGATATTCTTGCATCCAGACTGATAGATACTGTTAGGAATGTTCCTATTGTTAAGACCTATGTAGAAGTAGCCGAGATTATAGCAAGTGGCTATAAGCGATTTAATAAGTTTGGAATAGGCCCATATATCAATTTATTCTCTGTCAATAAGGTAGAGGGTTTTAGAATGAGATTAGGATTTAAAACCAATTCTCAATTTAGTAAAGAATGGATTCTAAAAGGTTGGGCAGGTTTTGGAACCAAAGATTTAGTATTAAAATACGGAGGTGAGGTAGATTATATTCTTTCTCGCAGACATTGGACTGTCGTTGGAGCTAAACATAGTTACGATTTAGAGCGTATTGGGTTGACACCAGAATTAATTGGAGACAACAAAATATTTTACGCCTTCTCGCGATGGGGTGCGTTTTCAGGGGCTTTCTATAGAAGAGAAAGCGAAGTATTTATAAAAACAGAACCAACCAAAGGGTTTACTTTTACAGGGGCGTTAACAACAAGAGGTTTTGACCCTTTATTCCAATTTCAATACAGAACCATACCCCAAGAAGGTCCAAAATCACCAACTTTAGATCATTATGACGATACGTTTTTTACCATTGAAGCACGTTTTGCAAAGAACGAAACCTTCTTGATGGATGGTAACGAACGCATAACGCTTGGCAGTAAACGTATTCCAACTGTTACATTAACGTATCAGCATGGTATGAAGACCTTGAACGGCGATTTTAGCTATGATAAATTCATGGCAAAAGTCTTTCAATCTTTCAGAATAGGAACGTTAGGTCGTTCAGACTATACCTTACAAGCAGGCTATATACCAACAGTATTGCCTGCACCGCTATTGTTCCCACATTTAGGGAACGAGACCTTTTTCTATAACCGTGCAGCATTTAACACGATGCACTACTTTGAATTCGTAAGTGATAAATACGTATCCTTGAATTATAATCACAATTTTGATGGATTACTTTTCAATCGTATTCCTGCCATTCGTCAATTAAAATGGCGTTTGATTGCCTCTGCCAATGTACTATTTGGTAGCCAAAGAGCAGAAAATACAGAGTTGATGCAAGAAGCAATACCCGTGATTAATCCACGTCACATAAAAGGTGAACTTCAACCAAGATACAGTTTTTCAGGATTAGAATCTGACAAGCCGTACATTGAAGTAGGATATGGTATTGATAACATATTCAAGATATTTAGATTACAGGCATTTCATCGCCTATCATATCTAGACCACGTTTCTCCTTCTGGAAGAATCCCTTCTCCTTTTGCACTAAAAGGGTCAGTACATTTCTCTTTTTAAGGCAAACTTATTAGCTTTACATAAAAGTCCTACTTTGCAGCTTATAAAAAATCTGTGAGGTAGGTTTTTTTTTGGCTAATAAAATTAAACTACTTTTTATGTACTATGTACTTTATTACTTATATATCAAAAATACCAGAAGAAGTTGTTGTAAGGCTAGTTAAATTAGTTGTGTTTGTTGAAAACTTATTATTAGCAGTAG
>NZ_JBWKYN010000168.1:0-13357 GCF_059423785.1 Arcicella sp. GW458-12-2-14-TSB2
CTCATGTACTTACCCTTATTTTCAATCACTTTTTTATCTTTAATCGTATTCAAAACATATCTGCCTCACTTTCAGTATCTTATATTAAAAATATCAAATAGGTATTATTGTATATTATTGATACATAAAGCATTCTCACAAAAAAAACGCCTTTTTTCAAAGACGTTTTCGGTAATTATTATAAAAGTGATTAGGAAACTATCTGCCCATCCAACCGCCATCTACCGTTAGGATTGTCCCTTGCACATAATTTGAAGCATCTGAGCAAAGGAAAACCGTCGCTCCTTTGAAATCTTCTGTTTCTCCCCAACGACCAGCAGGAATCCTATCCAAAATACTTTTAGATCTGTTTTCATCTCCACGCAAAGCTTCTGTATTATCTGTGGCGATATAACCAGGGGCAATGGCATTCACATTTAAACCTTTTGATGCCCATTCATTGGCAAATGCTTTTACCAAACTACCAATTGCTCCTTTGCTAGCGGCATACCCTGGCACATTGATACCACCTTGAAAAGTTAATAATGAAGCTGTAAACACTATTTTCCCTTTCCCTTGAGCAATCATCATTTTACCTATCTCGCGGGTTAAGATAAATTGCGCATCCAAGTTAATACTCAGTACATTATCCCAATATTCGTCTGAATGTTCAGCGGCTGGATTCCTCAAAATTGTTCCTGCATTATTTATCAGAATATCTATCACTGGATAATCTGCTTTTACTTGATTAATAAATGTATAAAGTGCCGTTCTGTCTGAAAAATCACATTGATATGCCTTGAATTTTCTACCAATGGCTGTTACTTCCTTTTCTACCTGACTTCCTGAAAGCTCTAACGAAGCCGAAACACCAATAATATCCGCACCTGCTTCTGCTAAAGCCAAAGCCATTGCTTTGCCAATTCCTTTTTTACAACCAGTCACTAATGCAATTTTGCCATCAAGGCGAAATAAGTCAAGTGTATTCATTTCAATTATCTATTTTTAATAAATGGTTTATAATATCATCCATATTAATACAAAACAATATACTTTTCTAATTAAACTATCAATCTCATTGAAATTTAATATTTTATACTTGTTCAATCAAAGTGTAATCCTCATATAATGAGTCTTCCTCCGAAGGAACAATACTATTTTGGATAAAATCTCTTCTTTGCATTTTATAGCGTTTTTTTGATTTATTACAATTTTTATCCCTGCAAATTCAAAATATAATTTTAAATTTGCAGGGATAAATTTAAAATTATGATTTACAGAGAAGTCACTTCCGAATTACTATTTAGGGTAAACCATTTCCCTGTCTCGGCTATACTTGGCCCACGTCAGGTTGGAAAAACAACCTTAGTAAAAGCACTTCAAAACGAATTACCTAAGAAAAGTACTTACTTCGATTTAGAGATACCTTCAGATTTGAATAAGTTTGTAGCCGACCCAGAGCTTTTTCTTAAAAGTTTACAGCATCAAACTGTTATTTTAGATGAAATTCATCGTTTACCTAATATTTTTGTTTTGCTCAGAGGCTTAATTGACCAACAAAGAGAAGCTGGTCGTTTTATTCTGTTGGGGTCTGCTTCACCTAATTTATTGAAAAATACTGCTGAGTCTCTCGCTGGTCGAATTTCTTATTTGGAAATGCATCCATTACATTATCGAGAAATTACTCCTGATAATTACCAAAACCATTGGGTTTGGGGTGGATTTCCTGCAGTATATCTTGCCAAAAATGATAAAATAAAAAACATCTGGTTAAATGATTTCCTGATGAGTTACCTTGAAAGAGATTTACCTCAATTAGGACTCTCTGTTTCGCCTTTATTAATGCGCAGACTTTTAATGATGCTTGCTAGTATTCAAGGCGGTATCCTGAATTATTCTACCTTGGCAAACTCCTTGGGTATCAGTCAGCCCACGGTAAAAAATGCGATTGACTTTTTAGAGCAAGCTTTTATCATCAGGCGATTGCAACCCTATTTTGTTAATATTGGTAAACGCTTGGTAAAAAGCCCTAAAATTTATATTAGAGATAGCGGTTTATTGCACCACCTACTCAATATCAAAGATATTAATAGTCTGTTGGGGCATATCGTAGCTGGTAGTTCTTGGGAAGGTTACATTATTCAAGAAATTATAAGCCTTTTACCGCAAGATGCTTTGCCTTTTTATTATCGTTCACAAGACGGGGCAGAATTAGACCTAATTATTGAACAAGGAATAAGCATAAAACTCGCTATTGAAATCAAACTTTCTGACTCTCCAACACTTTCAAAAGGAAATAGTACTTCGTTACAAGATATTGGCAATCCACCATTATTAGTAGTTACTCCTTCCGCCCAAGATTACGAACTTCGTCCTAACATTTGGGTTTGCTCAATTGCTACTTTGTCACAAAATTTAAGCCGATTTGGCTTAAATAATTATCAATCCTAGATAAATTTATTCCTGCAAATTAAAAATATAATTTTTAATTTGCAGGAATAAATATTTACCTTATCACAATTTCATTATAATCACAGGAAGGCATCTGAAAAACGATAACCTTTTTGCCGTTTTCTATTCCTTTTTTTCCTTTAATCAGCAATATTTTTCCCTGCTGTGCTAAACTTATATTCATTTTCCCTATCGATTCTGGAATACTTAGTTCTACAGGCTTTTCTGCAGAAAAGAACAATTGACTACCTTTCTTTTCTAAAACTGCTGTGGTTAATTCTTTTGCCTTAATGCTATAGGCTTGATAAGCGATTTGCTTCCCTTTTCCTAAAAACAGATAATTAAAACCTTCTGCCTTTGTACTTACAACCGCATAAACGGCTTCCGTTTTAATATTACCATGCGTCACAGCCTTTCCTGTTGTATTAGAGAATACCAATTCCTTAGCCCCTGTATTACTCACAATCGTCAACCCTACAAAGTCAGCGGGTGCATTATTCGGATTAAAACTTTCAATAGATTTTATTGAACGAGGAGATTTGGAAGTCGATGGCTCATAAACTGCCACAAAGGGTTGATTCCAAGCTTCTCCCGACTGGCGAGCCACTAAAGTAGGCATTGATAAGGCTGCAATACTATCTGGAATCATCACATTTCCTCTAAATGTTTTAGCGGGAGGGGCTTTTACCGAGAAGGTTTCACGATTGGGTGAACCTTTCATCCATACATTCATCAACACGTCCTCACGGTCTTTGACTTTTAGTTTAAACGTAGCATTAAAATCTTCCGAAGTGACTACCGATTTTTTATTCCAGAAATAATCATAAGCAAATAAATGTCCTCCTGCAAATGATAATTTAGGCGTTTCGGTCAGCGTTAATGGAGTTCCTTTAGTAGAAGTTAATACGAGTTCCTGACCTAAGTTATGATAAAAATAATCGTGCATTTTATCACCACCCTTCTGCTTTTTTGAACGAAAAATATCAACATAATAAGCTGTAGAATCGCTCGTACGAATGATACTCGTTAAGCGGTTTTGGTCTGATTGAGATTCAGGTTCTAAAAAATATAATTCGCCAAAAGTAATTGCACTGAAATAACCGTCCTTCTGATTTGAAGCAGGATAAGAACTAAGCACATCAAAACCATGATTGCTTTTCATGACTGGATACGCTGAAATACCATCAACTGCGACCGTATTATGGGCAGGAAATTGAGAATAATATTCAGCATAATCTTGTTGAAAATAACTTGTCCCTATCCCACTCTCTGGCCCCAGAATAATTCCTTTACCGTAAATCTCCATCGAAATTCCATTAGCGTGCATGTGATTTCCCTTAGACCCAGCCATTGCCACCATCAAGCCATTCTTAGGATTCATACCATTCCGTTGAGCAAAATAACTAACCGATGGTGCTGAGAAAATGGGTGTAGCAAAAGTGCTAATGTCAGCATTGCTAAGGGTCGTTTCCTTACTGTCATTATTATGATTCAAGCCTGCCATAGTTTTATGTCTATTCAATGCTTGAATAAATGCTGAATACGCTTTTACGTTGGCAGGCTTATGATATTTTTTAGCATTTTCTACCATTCTTTCGGCAGCTTCAAGACTTACAGCATGATAATGAGAGTCGCCAAAAGCAGTAGTATAACCATTCGGAAAAAGATATTGTACTTCGGCTAAAACAGCTTTTTCAATAACAGGTAATTCTGGTAAAATATCATAATCATAGTGTTTATCGAACCAATCTACAAACCCAACAAAATCGTGTAAAACGCCCGCAGAATAGCCTGGAGATTCATTCCAGATACCTGTGTTTTCATCATACCCTAATTTTAATACTTTAGCAATTGACCATTGCCGTTCAGAATCTACATTCAATACTTGATTCAAATAATATTGACTTCCCTTAGCATCGTCATAGCCTTTATTTTCATCTAAAATAAAAGCTATTTCAAGAATATTCTTGGCCTGAATTAAATCCCAGTTATTATAGGCTACGCCATTTTTAATTTGCAAATCGGCCCATTTTCTAAATGTGTCTGAATAAATTGTAAGCTTTTTAGGTGTTTTTTTACTAACATAATTGAATACATTGTCATAAATCTTTGTCAGATTCATTAACATCGCCGTTTCTTGGATGACCTCAAAAGTAGATAACCCTGTAATCGTTTGGTGATGCCCATTGCTCAAATCATGGGGTTCTTTGCGATAATACATACCCATCATATACGTATCGAATAAATCAAAAGCAAGTCGAGCATATTTTTCTTCTCCTGTTCTCCGATATAATGTACTTGCTGAAGCCGCTATCCGCATAATATTAGTATTGATAGCTTCTAGCGTTCTTCCTGTTTTTGAAATATCTGCCCATTCTAAAGGTTGTTCGGGTTTCGAACGGTTTACCAAAAGTACGCCTCTGGCATCATCCATATAAGGCTGAATATCTTCAAGTTTGGGTGCTCCAAATATGGTTGTATTATCTCTCGCACCGGGGAATCTTACCGTTGGTACTGGTGCAGTTCCTTCGGCATGGTCATATACGCCTCCTTTGATAAATACTTCTGTGGATTTTGTATTCCAATACATCTGTAAACGAGAAACTATCCAACTACTATCGCTTTGATGACGATTCACATAGGTATCTACCTCAATTTTTAATTTACTCGTCGGGTTTCTTAATGTATCATCCAGTATGCGTGGATACCCCTGAGGATAATGCTTTGGCAAGGCAATCTGGCCTAAAGTAATATTTGATAATAGACAAATTATTAAACTGAATATTAGCGATTGAGGATATTTCATGCTCTGTTTTTTAACGATTGACGTATTTATAAGCTCTAGCAATACTTGAGGTTGAACGCCTATTATTTTTCTAGATAAAAAACCTGTTCAACTGGCTCAGCAGTTTGTACTTTTCCAATAATACCATATTGCCAAGTAACAATGGTTACTTTCATAGGCAGTTTGGTTTTAGGAGGTATTTTAGTAAAAACAATGTGATTATCTTTAATATACGCTGGTCCTTCTTTTATATAAAACTTAACAGGTAAATTACTATCTGAAGTAGCCTCCAACACAATACTTTTCACACCAAGCTTTTGGTTCTTGATGGGTTTGAAGTCAATATGCTGAGCAATACCTTCAGTATTTTTCAAAGGGAAACGCATATCTAATTGCTGAACGGTAGACTTATATCTCACATCACCCTCATTATGAGCCAATAACCAAATATCATTACTCCGCTTAGGATTATTAAAACCCATTCTATAAAAACTCAATTGAAAAGTGGAATCGTCTAGTTTTTTAACGGGTCCACAAATACGATCTATTACGAGTTTGGTTGTAGCAAAGTCAGCGACAGGCTTTATCCGAGAAGTATCGGCGAAAAAGGCAGTCAATCTGAAACTAATGCCATCTGCCAAAGGCATAAATTTTAACTGATAGTTAGCATGCGTTTTAACTGGTTTTAAAACAGTTCCATTTTGTACAAAACCAATATATTGATTCTTTTTATTGCGAGCTTTAGCATAAAATTTTTCTGTTTTATCTGCCATTTCTTTATCAAAACACCAAGATGCTTCATAACGATTTCCTTGATATCGCGTATATACATTAGGTTTCGCTGTGGCAAGGCTGTCTTTCCGCCATCTATCCATCAGCCAGCCTTTGGCAGGGTCTATGGGTATAAGCGTTTTATTATTGTTTTTGGGCAAGCGGTATATAGCTGCTTTTTTGATAAACATTGCTACATAATTGACCATCGCATCGCTATAATCAAAATGTCCGTGACCAGCATCGGCAAAAAATGAAATGGGTGCTTTTGGATGCTTAGCTACATAATCAAATCCAGGCTTTAGTCTGTTTTCCCACCATTCAAATTCTCCCATTACAAATAGTCCAGGAACGCCTTCAATAGTACGATTTCCCCAATCAGGATTTGGTTTACCACTACCCGTTAGATTCGTCAAAGGCGTATCTCCATGAATCGATATAATAGCCAAAGTGCGGTTTGGATTCCAAGCACCAAAGTTCCAAGGATAACTTGCCAAGGCAGAATGCCCCATAGGCACTATGGGTGCAGTAGCTAATTCAGAATATCCCGATGCCACAGCTAGGTCATTCATCATGGTTTGAAAACGGTCTTGTATGCCTTTGTGGAAATCGAAAGTAATGTCTAATCCCGGTGTTACCCATACTTCAGCAAAGCCAATTTCAGTCATCGTTTTTCGGAAGTTGGCATTTTCAAGCATTCCTTCTTCTACCATATTATGCATACAAAGTATTACGCCTTTTACCTGCTTACAGTTTTCAGGAATCCAAAGAAAAGCCTGTGGATTGCTATTTGTTTCAGGGTGAACAATTCCTTGTACAGGAACAGACCATTGCCAAACCTGTGCTTTGACCGAAAAAGAAATGATGCACAAAATCAATATGAATACGTTCTTCATTCTTGATGATTATTTTTTAAAACTTTACTAATTAGATTGTTTAATTACTCGTTTCCGTTCTCAGTACCTTATCATTCAGTATTTCCACGTTATTTATTTTAGGATTACTCCCATTCAATTTATCAATCGTTATTTCTTGTACCCGACCATCTTTAAGTTCTATACGCACTTTGTTGCTCGTCAATGCCTCTACTTTCTTGATAACAGATTGTTTTTCATAAGGCTCTACAACTGTGAGAAAATTGGCTTCTTTCCCTTTGCTTCTTGATGAATACGTTTTGCGTCTAGCATCTTCATTTCCTAAAGGATAGTCCCCTCCTAGAATGGCTTTAAAGGCAACTGCTTTTACGCCTGATAAGTCTACTATAATAGTGGCAGTGTCTTTAGTACTCGTTGGCATAGCTGGTAAAGCCGTTTCTATAACATTCCCTGCAATTTTTATAGGCCCTCCATAATAATCTTTTCCTTCCTGTGCTGGCGTTTGTATATTCTTCTTTTTTTGTGGTAGAGAGGAAATCAGTATTTCTTTCCCATTTTTCAGAACAATACGAGCATTTCCCCAAAAAAGTGTATTAGTTTTATCAGAAGAGGTTGTTGTCACTAATTCCAATTCCTTAATATTGCCAATGGCTTGATTAATCTCAACAGCTCCTAATACCCACGTTCCTGTTTTACCTTCCTGTAATGTTTTACCTCCTGAACGAATAGCAAAATGAACTTGCTTAGCCACAGGATGTGCCTCGGCAGCAGTACCAATCATCAATTCTTTTTGTTGTGGCCAAGCCGAAAAAACATCTATTTTCAAATCACCGTCGGCACTAAAAGGAACTCTTGTACCTGTATTGTCGCAGTCTTTACCCCAACAAGTAAAAAAACTAGCTTTAGATGTCCCATTGACCGCCCACCAATTACAATCAGTAATAAACTGAGCGCTTCCCAGCGGGTCAGTATTCATCTGAGTGTCATGTTTTATAAACTTTTTATTCGTTGCTTCTAAACCTTGAAAACCTTTCATTTGAAAAAGACAGTCGTAGGTATGTTCTTGTTCACCTTTCAAATAATCAGCTAATACGATATAGTCATCGGTCATTACCATTAACCGTTGCTGTTGGATTGGTTCAGTATGTCCAGTCACTTGCCCATATTCTGGTGTCTTTTGAGGTACAAAAATGGACTGTCCTTCCTGCCAAGTTTTTTCAGCAAAAGATATATTGCCTGCCCAATCATACATCATCCCACCATACGGTGGATTACTCCAACGAGATTTTGTTTCTACCAGACTAGCCTGCATCATTTTCCCAGTATAAAAAAGTTTTTGGAAACTTTCGGTTGCCTCTTGCATCTTCTGGTCAACCACTACCATATTTTTAGTCAGAGAAGTCTGAACATAAAATTTGTACATATACGAAGGATAACCATACCAAACCATTTCGGGATTAAAAAAGCTACGGCCATAACGTGACATGCTTAACAAGCCCGTTCGGTCAAAGTGTCCATGAGCACCACCATGTGTTCCGTAATGCAAGGATGCTTGTATCTGTTCGTTTATTGGACGACCTTCTTTCTGAGAACGTAGCATCACAATACCCATGTTATCTGCATAGGCAGATTGTTTATCTAATACCGAATTAGTTTCAGGAAGGTCAGCCTCGCCATATAATAAATCTCTGGTCGTACCTCGCTTTACGATAGCTGCATATTCTGGGTCGTGAAAGAGGTAATAAGCAAGGTCATATCCTTCACCACCCACCATTGTTTCCTGCGCATCGTTTACGCCAAACATTACACCTCTATAATCAGCAAATTTTGGAATGGCATCCCACATATCTTTTAGGCAGATACTATTCTTTTTAATTAGTCCCCACTTGTCAAAATTTATTCCATTTTTTCCTGTGCCTTTAATAGCCCCGGGCATTAATGAATAGTAAGGCGTAGTACCGATAGGCACTTGCATATCTTTGAAATTAATTCCCCAAGGTGCTAGCGCTAATGCTACTTGCGAAAACTCAGTTGCACACCAAACATTATAGCCTACAGAGCATTCATACCACCAACCATCATTCATCACACCATGAGCAAGATGATCGACGATAGCACTTGGGCTATAAAATATATCTTCCACCAAATGCCAGTCCTGAATAGCCAAAGCACAATATAATGCACCGCACATCTCACTCAGCTTCCAGTTATTAATAGCCCCCTGACGCATATCTAGTTGAACAGTTTCAATAAATACCCTAAAGGTATATTCAATGTTTTGTTCATCTATTGGACTAAATACATTGGCTGTCTTAACCATATCATAAGCCATGGCAATATGCTGAAAGAAATGTCCTTCTTGTACAAATGATTGATGACAACCCCTAAACGTACTTGAATATCCCATAATTGGGTCGCTTAATCGACGCATAAAAACGGCTATATTTTCAGCATACTTTTTATCTTCTGTCAATTGATAAGCTATGCCAGATGCCATTAAGTTGTATTCTTCCTGTGTTTGAAACAACTGCATTCCTTTATCTGCATTGTCGTTAGTCAGTTCAGTAGCCAAGGCAGGTACTATCCATTTATCTGCTAATTGAATGTATTTATCTTTTTCCTTTTTTGCCCAATCGTAGTTTTTTACTTTATCTCGTACTACTTGCCAGCGGTCGGCAGTATGAAGAATATTCGGACTAGGCAATGTTGATGCCGTAATTAGCTCAATACTAGCGTCTGGCAATTGCCTTCCATTTGCCATTACTACGATATTTTGCTTTTCCCTCCCTCCTGCTGGCACTCTGTCAGCTATTTTAACAGTTACTATGCAGTTTTTACTTTCAGCAGGCTTTAATTCAAATTCAGCAGGTTCAATGCTTGTAACCATCGATTCCCAACCATATTGGTTTGTACTCAAATTTACTGATTGTACTTTATCGCTTGTATTGCCAACATTCAACTCATACTTTACTGTTGTACCCTTAGCCCCAGACTTTCCTTTGATGTCTGTGCTAACGGCCAATACTTCTCCTTGTGTTAACTGAACTTGTTTAATAAGGACTTGCTGATTATTTGAGCTTGTTTGTTTAATACTAACCTCTTTGACAGCCTGTAAAAAGGCTTGTCTTTGGGCATTTTTTATCCCAAAGCTTTTGAAGGGTATTATTATTTGTTGCCAACCCTTATTACTAATAGCAACATTTGCCTGTATTTCGGGCTGTAGATAGTCTTTGTTATAATTGGCAGTACGTAAGGTAACCTGAAGGCTTGTATGCTCTTCTTTTTCTAAATATATCCAAAACCTAATCCCATAATAAGGTGTATAGTTTTTTACTCCTTCATCTATTCTTCTAAATCCTTTATTATAGCGTTTGCCATCGGCATAACGATACGTAATACTATTGTTTGTTAACACAACGACTCTATCTTTATCAACCACTGATACGCCCTTCCAATCAGAGAAATCACCTTTCCCAATATTTTCAAATAAAGTTCCTGAGCTTGCTATTAATTGATAACACGATGTAACGAAAAGAATTAGGACTGTGAATATTTTTCTCATTAGTTATTACACTAGACTTTAGATAATCTGTCTAGTTCGTTTAATTTAGTAAGTTTATTTTTGAGAGCTAAATCGATTAAGCATTCTTTAATAACAAACATTAAATATTTACTTAATCTAATAAATTTGAATTAAAGAAGAAAAAGGAAGGACTGCATACCCTATTTTTTGAAAGTATTTAGTTAAATAATACTGTAAAGGAGGTATGTCAAAAAGAGTGGAGTTGTACTAATGCAAGAATAGAGGTCGTTATCAATAGCATTATTTCCCTAATATGTGTGTCATATAATCATCAGCCATTTCAATCAATGCTTCAGAATGTAATAGTTTACTATATTCGATTCCCTGCAAAGCCAAGGCATGAATAAGTTGATTCAAGGTACTTGCTTTTCCTTTGCCTTGCAACAATGCTTTGTATTGAAAATATTTTATGCCTAGTGGCTCTAATACATCTTGCATTTTCAGCGGTGTATTCCTGTCTTCGCTTATTTTGGTTGTATTAAAAAGTAGTTGTAGGGCAGTCGTATAAAGTTTAGCATAAAAGAAATTTGCTACTTCTTCATCAGCTAAAATTTTATTAAGTTTTTCATGCATCTCAGGGCTCAACGAATGATTTAACCTATTCGCATCACCATTAATTTGTCTTATTTCCTTTTCAGAAAGCATATTTCCCCCTTGACTTGTACTACCTTTCATTACTACGTAGTTCATAATTTTAACACATTAGAAAGTGGAATGTTGAATTGAGTTACAAAAATTATCAAAATCTGCTGAATTAAAAAGTCTTTCGTAACTGATTCTTGTTTCTGAATACATATTAACACAAAAATGATATTGAATTGGTGGGTACTCCTATAAAAAACCTGATGTTGGTTACATCAGGTTTTTTATAGGAAATGCTCCTAATGGTTATCCTCTCCCCTACCCTTTTATTCAAAAACTGAATTATAGGATACCTAAAAAAGCACCGTATTCATCTAATAATCTTTTAAGCCCTTCAAAGTCTTCTTTGCTTCTGGTTGTATATACTTTCTCTGTTTGTTCAGTAAGGTTATTTGTCCAAACACTTAATCCCTCATAATTTACCTCAGGCTTACTATTTTTAGCCACTGGTTTATAGCCTAAACCACTTGCTTCAACCACTTTTTCAATATCTACAATGGTAGTAATAGGCTCAATATCATCCGTAATTCTCCCTAGTGTTTGAATAACTTTTTTATCAATCTTTCTTTTGCCTGTCAAAATTTCATTTCTCAAGGTAGGTTCTACTTTGGACAATCCCTCAGCAAATTGGGCATCTCTCTTAATGGTCGAAGTCCCCACCTTATATTCTTTCGCTAATTTCTCAACAGTCCTGCCTTTTTCTGGTGCATGAGCATTGGGTTCATTGTGGACCCAATGCCCTGTTCTATCATACTTCCCAGGACCTGTTTTTTCATTCAAAAACCTTAGTCCTCTGAAATACGATACTTGTTCCGGACTCAGGTTTCTTCTTCCTAGTTGTAAATCAATCATGTAATCTTTCACTTCCTCTTTGGAATTGAAAGGCATCAATTGCACACTAAAATTTAAATTGTTCTTTTTACAAATCTGAAAACGGTTATGCCCATCTACCAACACATAAATTGGTTCATCGGGGTATGCTGCTCCTGCTTCAATCGCACTTCGTTTGGTTTCCCAAAGGGTCAAAGCATCCCGACAGCCATTTTTGATGATATTTTGTTCTAACAAAGAAAATTCTTCTGCTCCTAAAGGAGGAATAAATACTCTTAGTTCTTCCAGAATTTCTATGTTCTTTTTTACCTGTTCATCAGATATCAATTTATTATTAACAAACGTACTTTTTGTTGTCGCAGCAATGGCTTTTCCTAAATCTAGTTTTTTCATCTTTCCTCTTATTTAACCAATTGAAGGTATTCAATATATTCATTGCAGAAATCAGCATACAATTTGGCGGCTTCTGAAGTACCAGAGAATTTTGAGATAGTGTTCAACATTACCTGTGCTTTCTGGAAATCAACCAAATGTTTGATTTCTGTTTTGAAAATTCTAATTGGTAAATTTTCTCGAACGGCTTCTTTGATATTATCATGAACCGAGTTCTTCTTTACCATCGTAAAAACCAAGCCGTCTATGTCCAACATTGGATTAAGGTTTTTCTTTACATCATGTACTTTATCCAATAATGTATTCACTCCTTTCATCGCCGCCATTTCGGGAAGCATCGTCACTAAACAAGCGTCAGAGGCATACATGGCAGATACTGTAAGTTTACCCAACGATGGTGGACAATCAATCAATACATAGTCAAACTCGCTTAATAAGGGAATAATACGGTTTTTTAAACGCAAATCTCCTCCTGTTAATAATATTAATTCGTATTCTGCTTTGGCTAAATCAATGTCCGATGGCGAAAGATATAGATTTTCTTGTATCTCAACTACTGGAAACTCAGCATCATTAATCAATGAATCTGCTACCTGTACCTCTGGGTTTTCAATTCCTAAGATTTGAGATAAATTCCCTTGTGGGTCTAAATCAATCATTAATACCTTGAAACCTTTATTTGCCATAGCTTCGCCTAAACATGAAACTGTAGTGGTTTTGCCCACTCCACCTTTATGATTTACTACTGAAACTACTCTGGCTTTTAGATATAAATCTTTAGAGTAGCCATATTTCATCAGAACCCCTTCTAAAGCAACTAAATGGTTTTCATTTAATTTACGATTTCCAGCCACCGCCTGTCGTAATGTACCAGAAGGTAAGGATGCTTCTTTTTCTATTCCTGCTATCGACAACGCAGGATTATGTCTAAAGAATTTTAAAGCATTTTCTTGTGTAAGCATTTCTAAATGATTTAGGATTTTATCACATATTTGTTACAAATCTATTATTTATGTAACAAATATGCAACAAAACAATGTATAATAA
>NZ_JBWKYN010000169.1:0-13343 GCF_059423785.1 Arcicella sp. GW458-12-2-14-TSB2
ATTCTATAGTTTATTTATTTGAAAAATATGCTAATACCTTTTTTTCTACAAAAAAATGGAATAAGAAACCTGCAAGAACTGTTAAAATAAAAATAATCAAAAACAACATATTATTAATTGCAGATGAAAACGCTGTTTGAAATTTAATTTTTGCAAACACTCTGCATAGGGTAGAAAGTACAATTGGATGTATTAAATATAGTGAGTAAGAAGCATCGCCTATAATTACTAACAATTTAATTTTAGCTGCATTATATACTTTTTGGTAATCTATAGATGCACATGCCCAAATTATTAATGCTGATAATGACCCAAAAAACAATTTTGCTATCAACATATTAGAGGTCAAATCAAAATAGTTTAAATAAATAACGAATAGTATTAAAATCAAGCTAAACGATATTAAGGCTTTTGTGATACTTATAAACTGTTTTTTATAAAAAAGGTATCCTACCAAACAACCTAACAAAAATTCATAATTACCCGGTGCAAATACAAAACTAGAGAATATGGGGGCATGTGTGATAGATTTTAAAGCAATCATTACAATCCATATTGCGACAATATATTTAGCTATTCTAAGGCCTACAAAAATACATAAGGCAAATATTAAATAGAATAATATTTCATAAGTCAATGACCAAGCAACAGAAACAAAATACGTTTCTTGATAAACCAATAAATATTGTTTAACTAAATATATCCAGTGGTCAATGGAATGAATATTGAAGATAAATTCATCTCTCATATTCCCATGCATTAAAATCATATACATGGCAAAGGTTATTGTAGCTACTATCCAATAAATTGGGTAAACTCTAATAGCTCGTTTCTTTAGAAAAAGACGCCAATTTCCTTTGTTAACAATATCACCGTAGTGAATAAACATGATAATAAACCCGCTTAACACAAAAAAAAAATCAACTCCAACCCAACCAAATTCAAAGAAACCATTAAAAGGCTTCGTAGAAAAATATTTTTCACCCGTAGAAACTAAGTGATATAATACAACTAACATTGAAGCCAAGCCCCTAAAAACTTGAATTAAGTCTAACCTTTTTTTCATAATAGTGTGTTAATTATTAATATTTGTAAGCAGTATCTTCTGTATCAAACCTCTTTATCAATTAAAGTCTATATTCACACATTTGTGTAAACTATCTTGGTAATACGCTACTGTATATCCTTTTTTAAATGGATAGGTAGTTTATATTCCTATTTTTTGTTTAAGATTTTGAATTTATATTTCTCGTTTGGACTAAGAAGTTCACCTTTATATTCTTCGTTATTAACTACTACCGATAAGCCATTTTCTAAGGCTAAGTTCAAGCCGGGAATAATATCCCAAACTTTTGCTCCTTTAGGATTTTCAAAACTAAAAAACGAGCCTGTTACTACATTATACATATTGTAAACAGCACATCCAATAATTCTATATTCAAAGCCTGGCTCAAGTTTTAATATATCTTCTTTGGTCAGACTAGAAGAAATTCCACAGATTCTTGATTCAAATCGCTCAAAAGTATCTCCTGTCTTAAGATAACAGTCCAGTTCTGGTAGCGCAAGCATAGATTCTTTATGGATTCCATTTTCATATACACAAATTGCTACTCCCCATTCTTTAAGACCCGAAACAAAATTCTCAGTGCCATCAATTGGGTCAAGAATAATGACTTTGTCTTTTCTCCAGTTAATAGTATTTTCTTCTGGAGATTCTTCGGATACAAGTGCATAATCTGGGAAATTCTCCTTAATATATTGCTTCACTAAGTTTTCACACAATAAGTCACCTTGAGATACATAACTACCATCATCCTTTAATGTCTTAGTATTTCTAAGGCTTATTATCTCATTTAAATGGACTTTAATTAAGTTTTTTATTTCTTCGATTATCATACTTTCTTTTTATAAGAAGTTAATTAATGTAAGTTGGGTATTATAAATACTTGATAATAAATCTATTAACAAACGTCGCAAACTTAATATTTCTCAAGTTATATAATACCAACTACTATTATTATTATGGAAACTATTGGTGTGTTATATTGCTTATTTTAATATTCAACCTATAAAACCAATATAGTATTTTTTATTCCTGCATTCTTAGCAGCATCAATATCTGTTTGTTTATCACCAATCATGATAGAGCTATTTACATCAATATCGTATTCTTCTATAGCTTTAAGTAGCATTCCTGGGTTAGGCTTTCTACATGAACATTCCCCCGTAAATTCAGGGTGATGAGGACAAAAATAAACTTTCTTTATATTAATACCTTTTTCTTGGAACCTATCACACATCCAATTTGTCAAAATCCAAAAATCATTCTCTGAATAATAACCCCGAGCAATTCCTGCTTGATTAGTAACTACAAAAATCAAAAAACCTTGAGATTGATATTTTAAGCAGATATCGAAAATATCATCTTTGAACTCAAAATCTTCAATTTTATAAACATAGTTTTTATCTACATTAATTACGCCATCTCTATCCAAAAAAAGTGCTTTTACCATAACTCTATTTTAAATAATAACTATACTATAAAATCTCCAGCACGTTTATAATCTTCAGGAATGCCAATATCTATAAAATCAACACTAAAAATTTGTCCTTTTAAATTACCTAATTTAGATTCTACTTCAAGAACTTCAGTTTCAAATGAAAACTTCTCAGGATAAGAATTCTTAAGTAAAAATTCTTTATCAATTAGATAAATCCCCGCATTAATTAAACCCTCTGAGCAATATTTTTTCTCATTGAATTGTATAATATCACAACTCTCAGTATCGATTGTTACCGATCCATATCTCTCAAATTCAAACATTCTTTTCAATGCTATCGTAAATTTAGAATTATGAGAGCTAAAAAACTCATTCATTTGATTTATATCAATCGGGAAATAAGAATCTCCATTAATAATTAATACTTTTTGGGAAGAACAAACTGAAAGAGACTTGATAATTGCTCCCCCAGTACCTAAAGGTGTATCTTCAATTGAATATTCTAATGGAATACCGTTGAAAAAATCCCCAAAATATGATTCAATTATTTCTGACTTATATCCAGTAGCTAATATTATTTTGTTTATTGGGTATTTAGTTACCCAGTTTAAAAGGTGCTCTAAAAAGGGTTTATCCTTCACCATAGCCATTGGTTTGGGCATATCTTTTATCACCCCTCTCAACCGTGTTCCTAACCCCCCTGCTAATACCACTACATCCATATTACTTATTTTTTAGGTTTGTATTCTGCAAATATTTCTTCTTCAACGATACAGCAAATAATATGTCCAATTAAAATATGTACTTCTTGAATCCTAGGGGTTTCGTTAGATGGAACTTTAATACAATAATCACATAAATCAGCCATTGCTCCTCCTTTCTCACCTGTTAATCCTATTGATATTATGCCCATCTCTTTGCATGTCTCTAGTGCTTTAATTACATTTGGCGAATTTCCAGAAGTTGATATACCAATAAAAATATCTCCAGGCTTACCTTGAGCTTGTACTTGTCTAGAAAATAGTTTTTCATAGCCATAATCATTTCCGATAGCTGTTAAAACCGAAGTATCTGTTGTTAAAGCAATAGAAGCTAAACCAGGTCTATCAAAATAAAATCTACTAACAAATTCGCCTGCAATATGTTGGGCATCAGCGGCACTACCTCCATTTCCAGCTAAAATTGTTTTATTGCCAGATTTATATGCTGCAACAACTACAGAGGCAACCTCATCAATTAAACCTGTTAATTGTGCATCAGATAATAATGCTTGTTTTGTAGAAATAGATCCTTCTATTTGGGATTTAATTAGATTCAAATTCATAGTTTCAGTTATATTTATTCTGATTAGTTAGTTATTTATTAAAAATTTTCCATCCATGACATCCTCCTTCACTAAAATTAAAACTCACGATTTTTCCTTCTAGTTTATTTAATGCATTAATTACATTAACTCGTTTTTCTGGATCAACAACAAACATAATAAAACCTCCACCACCAGCTCCCGAAACTTTTCCAGTAATAGCCCCAGCATCAATAGCAATCTCAAATATCTTATCTATGTCGTTATTGGAGATTGAACTTGCCATTTTCTTTTTATTCTCCCATGAACGCCCTAAAATTTCAGAATATTTTTTTATTTCTCCCTTCAACAAAGCTTCTTTCATTTCAATCGCACTATTCTTGATATTATGCATAGCTTCGATTGCCGCTACATTTCCATCAGTAGTGTTCTTTTTTTGCTCATCAATAATTTTGGCAGATGAACGTGATGCTCCAGTATAGTAAAGAATCATTGATGCCTCTAACTCATCGATTATCCAGCGTTTTATTCTTAACGGATTAACTATTACTTTTTCATCTTTGTAGAATTCCATAAAGTTAAATCCACCAAATGCTGCGGCGTACTGGTCTTGCTTTCCTCCACTTAATCCTAAGTCAATTCTCTCTATCTCATAGGCTAAACGGCCAATTTCGTACTCACCTAAAGGCAAACTTTGCCACTCAACAAACGCCTTAAGTATAGCTACAACCATTGTAGATGATGAACCCAAACCGCTTCCTGGAGGTGCATCTGAATAAGTAGTAATTTTGCAAGCAACAGGTTGAACGTTATAATCTTTTACTAATCTATTAAAGACTCCTTTTATTAAATCTAAGTCTCCATTAATTGGTAGAAGTGATGCCACTGGATAGTGTGCTTCCTGATTAATATCGGGGGCATTTAAAATAATTTCATTCCCTTCAATCTCTTCAATGGTACAAAATGCATATAAATTAATTGTAGCATTCAGTATTAATCCACCATGCAAGTCACTAAATGGAGAAACATCTGTTCCTCCTCCAGCAAGTCCTAATCTTAGAGGAGCTTTTGAGCGTATTATCATCTGCTTTTAAAATTGGCTGTTAAAACAACGTTGAATCTTCCTTCATTTTACTATAAACCTGTTCCGCAATGAAAAAATCAAGCGGCGTATCAATATCTAAACCCTCTACATGAGAAACAGTATATATTTGAGGGTTCGGTCCGATTATAGTTCTGTATTTTACAAGCGTTTCTCTACGAAGTAAGCACAACCCAAAATTAATAGCTTGAACATCTGTCAATTCTTGGCTCTTAGGATGTTTATCAAGAGAAAAATTCAAAGGCTTATCTCCTCTCCATAAAAATTCTTTTACAATACTAGCCGTAACGATACTTCTATCAGGAGCATCATCAAATTGATTGATACATTTACTAAAAGTCTCTGGTTTAATAAATGGAGATGTAACAGGCGTGTATGCAACAATATCACATTCAGTATGCTCCCCTAAGTACCAGAAATAGTCATTAGCAGGACATTCTGATGAGGCATAAAATGCTTCTCTTTGATGAAAACCGACTCCATGTTTGATGGCCATTTCAATAGCAGCCTCTGAATCAGTGTTCACTATTATTTCATCTATTTCCTTAACTTGTTTTAGCGCATTTATTTTAAACTCAAGTAAAGACGTATCTCCAAATGGTTTAACATTCTTATCTTTTACTCTCTCAGACCCTTTTCTAATTGGTATTACAGCAGTTATCTTCATATTGTGTGTGTTCCTTATTTTAATATTTTCAATAAACCTTAGCTTTTGAAGCTATCTTTAAATCTAGCCCAGAACGTTGGTTTTTTTGTATCTCCATGATAGCCATAACCGTAACCATAGCCATAACCATAGCCGTAGCCATAACCATATTCTTTAGAGTTACGATAGTCAACACCATTAAAGATAATGTTTAATGATTTGAACTTACCTTTATCTTTTAAGTCTTTTAATACTCTTAGATATGATTTAGGAGTATGCTGGTATCTCATCAAATAGAATACTGCATCTACATATTCTGCCAATATAGTAGAATCTGTTACTAAGCCTACTGGAGGAGTATCCAATACTACATAATCAAACTTTTTACGAAGTTCTTCAATCAAGATTGCCATTTTTCCATTTGACAATAATTCTGAAGGGTTAGGAGGAATAGGTCCTGAAGGCAATACAAACATATTTGGATGTAATGAACTTTGCTTTATAATATCTTCAATACTAGCCTGCCCAATCAGATAGTTTGAGATACCTACTTCACGTGATACTCCTAAATATTCAGAAACTTTTGGTTTACGTAAATCTAGTTCAAGCACAATAACCTTTTTATCTAGTAAGGCAATACTTGAAGATAGGTTAATACTCACAAAAGATTTACCTTCTCCACCAATTGATGACGTCAATAATATTGCTTTCCCCCTGCCATCAATATTAACACCCCCAGCTGCATATTGTAAATTAGTACGAAGCGTTCTGAATTGTTCTGCTAAGAAACTCGTACTCTTCATATCAACAATATTATCTTTCATTTCTTTTGGTTTCTTACCAATTTCACCAAAAACTGAAATTCCAGTAGTACTTTCAATCTCACCTTTCGACTGAATCTTATCATTAAATGATTCTTTTAGGTTAATAGCACCTGCTGGGATGATGATACCTATCAATAATGCAATCAGGTATATAAAATTACCTTTTGGTTTTATTGGTCTTGGGTCACTATAAGGTTCGTCTACTAAACGGCTATCCGTTACAGTTGATGCATAAGAAATAGCAGTCTCTTCTTTCTTTTGTAAAAGCATCAAGAAAAGACTTTCTTTAATACCTTGCTGTCTTTTAATGTTTACAAACTCTCTTTCTTTTTTAGGAATTGTGCGGATAGAAGACTCAAAGCGATTATTTAATCCTTTCAAACTAGTACGAGTAACCAACAATCCTTGTTTTTGGTTAGAAATACTTTCTCTAATTGCAGCTTTAGTATTTGCAATCTGAGTATTAATAGTTCCTAATAAAGGGTTGGCTGCTTCTGTAGTTCTTGCATATTTTTCTCTCTGAATTTCTAATTCATTCAACTTACCAAGTAATCCAATCAATACAGGGTCGTTTACCATCAATGTTGCTGGTGCAGCACCACTTTGGCTACTTCTTAAATAGTTTTCAACACCGTCTAATACTTTTAATTGAATATCTACTTCATTCATTTTAGTATCATTCTCTTTCACTTTCTCTAAAAACAAATTAGCCTCAACACTCAAGTCAGTGATACCTTGTGAACTTTTGTAAGTCTCAACATCTTTCTCAACATCTCCTAATTCTCCAGTAATTAATCTTAATCTTTGGTCGATAAACTGTAAAGTAGCAGTAGCTTCCATATTCTTATCAGCCAACGCTGAGAAGGTATATGCTTCAATTAGTTTTGACAATACTGCCTTTCCTTTGGTCGGTGAGGCATCTTCCAATGATAACTTTAATACTGTACTTTTTAAATTCAATAACTCTACCTTGATATTGTTCTGATATTGTTCAACCAAGTAATTTTTATCATAAAAATTAATTTTGATTAAATCATTATCAGTACGATAAAGAGAATCATTTAAGAAAACTCGAAAAGCACCATACTTACTTCTAATATTTTGACTATAAGCAAATGTTCCTATTGGTTCTCCTGTCTTATTTTGCAACTCAAACTTTTGTCTATTAAGTATTTTAATAAACAAAGGCTCTTGATAGGCTAGTTTAGTCAACTCGCCATGCTGTACCCATAATGGAGAATTTTTAAAAATTTGATCGTAAGGTCTTATCTCTCCTTTTTGATAGTAAGCTACTGTTAGATTTAAATCATCAACTACTTTTTCAATAAGGGTACGAGATTTTAAAACCTCCATTTCGTTTTCAACGATTTTGTTGCCAGAAAACATTTCTAGCTCCTTTAGCATATCATTGCCTCCTATCCCTTTTTTCTCATCTTTAATCAACAACACTGCACCAACTCTGTAAATGGGTACAGTATAACGAAGATAAAAATATGCACCAGCTAATGCGATTAAGCAAGAAAATATAAACCAATACCAATACCTGATGTACATTAAAAAGAACTTTCTTACATCGAAACTGCTTTCATTACTCTCAATAAAATCATTTGAATTATCCATCATAATTTCAAAACTTTAATTATCCTTATTAAAAAATATCCTATTATTTAAACAATAAATTTAATAACAACACTAGTGAAGTTGTTACCCCAGTAGCAATTGGAATTAACTGCAAAGTTCTGTCTGATGAAGTAATTTTACCCTTAGTTGCTTCCACATACAATACATCACCACTTCTGAGATAGAAATATGGTGTTTCTAAAACATCACGTTTCGTCAAATCTAGTTTAATGATTTCTCTTTTACCATCAGTTGTACGCATTAACATTACATTGTCTCTTCTACCATAAATAGTTAAATCACCAGCCACCCCAATTGCTTCAGGTAATGATGTATGATTATCTAAAAGGTTGTACATACCCGGACGGTTTACTTCACCTATAATTGTAAACTTTTGACTTAAATATCTAACGCTTGCTGTGGGCTCTTTCAGATACTTCGTCAATTCATGCTTTATTTTTACGCCAGCTTCTTCTAATGGCAAATCTGCAACGTGTATTTTTCCAATTAAAGGCATTTCTATATTTCCTGCTGGATCTACAAGATAACCTAATGGTTGATTTCTAGCCATACCATTACTAAGACCTCCTGGGAAGTTAGAAGTAATCAATGGCGTAACATTTTGAAAGTTGAAGACTTCGTTTGATTCCGCACTTAATGAACTAATTGTAATTGCTAAAATATCATCGGGTTGAATTTTAGGAATTAAAGGCGAAATGTTTTTCAATGTTGAATAGCGTACTGAATCCAGCGGATCAGACCCTTGAAAATAGGTAATGTTCTTTGTGGAAACACAAGAAGCAAAAAATAACGTAAAGCCAACTGCTACTAAGAGTAGTCTAAAGATTTTAACTTTGTTTGTTTTAATAAACATATTCATCATTGAATTGATAGTGAAGATGATATTTTGAAAATTATTATTAAGATTGTTTAATGGGACTTGTGTTAGAAACTATAATTTATTGCCATTGATATACTACTATTTTTTTCAGTTGTGGTCACACTCGGGTTATTATCACTTTGGTAATTTACTC
Organism: Arcicella sp. GW458-12-2-14-TSB2; assembly: GCF_059423785.1. NCBI lineage: Bacteria > Pseudomonadati > Bacteroidota > Cytophagia > Cytophagales > Flectobacillaceae > Arcicella > Arcicella sp. GW458-12-2-14-TSB2. The sequence goes on from NZ_JBWKYN010000169.1 coordinate 9,031, forward strand.
TAAAAAACAAATCGTGTATAAATTCATATTGAAGCTGTGCTTGTACATAACTATATTTATTATTTGTCCCCCATAAAAATGGATAACTAGTAGTAAAATCTGTCTGCTGAGCTCCTGAACCTATCGCTCCTTTTCTTATATAATTGTATATAAATTTAACGTCTAGTCCTCTAATAACTCTATAATGTAATTGAGCAAAAAGCTGGTCAGCATTAGGGCCAATCCAATGTCCTAAATTATAATTACTGCTTTGATAAGTCTGAGCCTGTATAAAATGGATATAAGTAAAAGGCTGTATTTTAGAATATTCAAGCGTTAGATGTAAATTATTAATTGGAAAATCTGATATACTTGCTCCTACTTGATAAGCTGTATGATTTCTATTATTACGCTCGATTGCATTGCCACCAGTTAATGAAAGTTCCATTTCATCAACAAATAAGCTAGCATATAGATGTGTTTTAGGAATATGATTTCTTGAACTAAGCTGTAAAAAAAACTGCGAATTAGATATGGTATTCGTTGCATTTTGCCCGCTTGTTGCTTCGCCTAGGTAGTGATTCATTCCTGAAAACAGCGCAATTGGTATCAAATAAGCAATTTTAATATTATCATTATAAATAGCAGATTCCCCTAGTGAAATGCTTAATCCTTTCGTTGGCTTAAGTGTAAAAGCATGGAAAGCTAAGTATTTACCACGATAGCCAAATTGATTGACTGACTTAAGGGATGTTTTATAAATAGATGAAGAGTCTATTAGATTAGAATTTAACCAAGCATGTACATATGTAAAGCTAACCCATTTTGCAGGATTAATATCTAATCGAACTTGAGGGTAAGTTGGAGCTTTATCCGACAAAATTATCTTCCCACCTGCTCCGTATCCATAGTCTAAAGCATTTTTACCTAATGTAGCACTTCCCCATTTCCATTTTGCTGTTACTGATGCATTAATGGTACTATAATCAAATCTTTTACCTCCCACTAACAAATCGCCTATTCTACCGGGTTCTGCATTAAAGTTTCTTAGATAATCATAGCCTGGGAATAAATTATTTAACTGATTATTACGAAAATCAACACTATATCCAATGCTTTTCCCTAAATAACCATACACCCAAGCTCCTATCCAACGCTGGTTAATGGTAGTGCTATTAATATTTTCTAATTGATAGCCTATTACAGGTTGTAGATTAAATGAGAATTGTTTGTCTTGATAAGTTACAATTCTAAATCTATCTTGCTCGTTAGTATGGAAAAAGCTTTTAAAGGGTTTGTCTACTGGTATTTCTTTAGTCAGATTTCGTTCAATAGTATATTCTTTGAGATAAAATACTAATTCTTCCTTTTCTAAACTTGTTAGTAAGTCATGATGATTATCTAGAGAATCTAACTTACCACTAATGTAAGTTCTAGACAAAGGAAGTGTAACATCGTTTAAGTCTATCACACCTTTCTGAGCTAATCTAGATAAATAGCTATAAACTGTTTTATAAGTAGGCTCATATACTATTTGTGATTTTACTTGAAAAGTAAAACAGAATAGTAATAACCAGAAAATTGACAGTTTAGTAAATATTTTCATCAAATCGGATATTTTTAGTATTCTAAAAGAATTTTTATAAGCTAAATTAACCTTGATTAAACTCTTTTTAATGTAAAAATACGTATTACTCTATTCAATTAACAATTTGCAAAACCTCTTTTAATAAAACAAATTATTACATTAGATAAAATCAAGTACATATATTTTTATTTTCAATCAAATTATCTAGTATAGACATTGATAGCTACTTACAAAAATCTTTACTATCAATATAAAAACGATAGTTTACATCTTTAATCAAAGTATCTCTTTTGTAAAATATCCAGCCTTGTGCTGGGTTTGGCGAGGCTCTGATTGAATAAGTACTGCCTACTTTTAATTTATAGGTACTTCCAGAGCGTTGTGTTCTGGTTAAAGTCATTAAATCTCTCCAATCGCTCGCAGCAGCCCCTTTGGGTTGAAATTGAATATCAATTTTCACTGGTACTGCTGGTTCATTTACTACTTGTCCTTTAGGGCATTCTATAATCAATTCTACATTTACTGGTTGTGGCGGAGGAGCAACAATGTTAACTGGGATTGTTTTCTCGTCACACAAATCAAATGGTTGAGATTGAAAAATTGGTTTTGATAAATCTCCACCAAATTGATTATTAAAATTATATACTTGCAAATATACAGTATTCTTTCTTCTACCGGCTAAAGAATACAAAGCTCCATTATTCAAGCTAATATATAAATCTCCAACATTTCTACCTGAGCTAACTTCTACTAAACGACAATAATGATAAATATCTAATCCATTATTTTGGCTAGTAACTTTAATTATTGGTCCTTTCACACATACCGGAATCATTTCCCCTAAAGCATAGTATGTTAGTGCAGTGATGTTTGAACTTACATATAATTTACCATTGCTATTTTTTTTAATGATTGGATTACCTAACATTTTCCAAACATTATTGATATAACCCCAGAATGGTATGGCATCTCCTTCTTTTAGAATTTGTCCATTTGTATGATAACTATTATTACTAATCTCAATACTTACGCTAGTACTCTTTGAAAGGTTGCTTCCCTCATCAAACTTATCGTTCATGGCTTTTAAGGAAAAAAAGCCATAAGGTACTAATTCAAAAGGTGGTATTTCTTTATTATCTACACCAACTGCCTGATAGATAGTATAATTAGCAGGAACAAAATCTCTTGCTATATTTTCAAAATGTGTTAATATGTATGAGAATTGCCCTGATAACTTTTCAGTATTGGGGGCTAACAAATTTGTTCCTGCATTTAAAACAATACTAACCTGTTCATTTTTCCCATTTGTCTTTAACGTAGTGGTAGTAGATTCAACATTTGTACTTTCTATTTTTTTAACATCGACACTCATCCCTTTAGGTAAGTTACTGATGTTGAACATTCTGATCGTTTTGTTAATATTAGCCGTATTAGTCAAGGTTATATAATTAATATCGGTTAGATAACCTTCTAAGCTAGCAACTACTTTTATATTAGCTGGTCGTTTTACGTAATCAGGGGCAATAGCTATTCCTAATAAACCTTCGCGACTAATATTAATTTTTTTATTGCCCACCGAGCTCACAATTCCTTCTGCATCTTCCCCTAAAAAGGTGAATTTTATTTGCTTCGGTACTAGTGTGGTATCATTTGCTACAGCATTTTTATATGTTAAATTAATAGCAGATGAAGTAAGCGGATCTTTTATCTTAATAGACACGTCTTCCAAAGGATTATTACAAGCATATAAGGAGCTTATAATAAAAATCAACATTATGGAATATCCAAAGAATTTCATTTTTGATTTTAGGACTTTGTTACTACTACAATAAAGATGAATAAGATGCTTTAAATTATAAAATCTGTTAATCTATTGTTTAGTCTTAGTAATTCTGTACTTTAACTTAAAGTTAATATATGGTAAAAATGAATAGTCTTTTATATTTCTTTCGATAATTGGAATAAGTTCATCGGCATTAGTTGTATCAAGAACACCAAAATATTTACTATCGATTTTTGGATTTCCCATGTAGTAACAACCTAATTCAAAGTTGAAGCCAACTCTTCTTCGAGGAACAACCCTACCAATGCCTAATCCTACAAACGGTACAACTTTATTCCAATTGATTTTTAAATTAATTTCTCCAAAATCCTCTGCATTTACTTCTACTCCTTCAATGTTTATACCCGTGTCAGTATCTATAAAAGACGATACATTAAAGTTGTATATGTAGCTAGTTCCAAGCAATAGATGGAAACTACTCTTTTTAAAAGGGTAATAGTCAGCAGCTAAGAAAATTTGGTTGAATTTTAAATCAGGTTCAACATTAATAGTTGATTTACTATTAAGATCTACTTTGAAAAGATTATGGTATTGTAAGTAACTAGTACCAAGTCTACAAAAAAAACGATTATTTTTTGAAATGTTAGTAGCTACTTCAATACTAGGGCCAATTGTACCTACTGATAATCCTATTGAAACATTATGTTTATGAACGTTTGTTGAGTCGTATATCGCATAAACACCTTCACTCCTGCATAGATAAAATGCAAAAAGAAATAGCATGAAAGTTAGATAGCGTTTAGACATATTAAAGAATTAAAATCTCAAGTAATTAGATGAAACTTAGAATTTTTGCATTCTTCTAAGTCAAAAGTAAGAACAATTTTCGATTTTCATATAAAAAAATTATTAAGCGGTATATTTTATCTGAAATATATTATTCAATATCAAAATAGTAATATA
>NZ_JBWKYN010000170.1:0-13307 GCF_059423785.1 Arcicella sp. GW458-12-2-14-TSB2
AATTTTGAGTGTATTTACTTAAATATTTTTAATAATTATTTGTTAAAAATATTTATTCTTTGGAACAGTTTTTGAATAAAAATATTTAAAAAAAAATTGTTGTGACAACGATTTTTTTTTGAGTGTACGAGAATCAATGTAAAATATGAAAGATATAATATAAAAAATAAAAGAAGTTGTGGTGCTTAGCGTAAATTTTAGATTAAAAATTTTGCAAGTATAATTATCACGAATTACTTTCAACCTCGAAATGAAAAAGGCATTCATAAAATATCCCTTATTTTTATGTGTTCTCCTGTTGAGTTTAACAAGTCAATTGTTTGCTCAAACACACAAGGAGGCTGCCTTTCATTTGCCCAAAAATACGCTTGAAGAGTCCCAAAATTTAAGCGTTAGTACAGAAGTGCCCTTCCAGTTTTTTTTCTCTACAAGTTCTTTAGACGGCAAAGGAAATACCTTTTTTGCATATGATGAAGAGAATATTGAAGAAGAAGAAAGCTTTGTAACGCCAAAAAAGAATGCAGAAGCCGCTTCTTATTTTACGATTCCTTTTTTTGGCTGGTATACTGGATTTACCCTACTCGATTTACCTCAAGTCTTACTTTTCTGTAAGCATTATTCCCCTTTCTTTTCAGTTGATTTAAATATAGTATTCTGTGTCTTCAGAATATGATTTAATATCTATCTAGCAGATAATACTGCCCAAATCTTCACAAAATTATTTTATTTCTTTAGGCAAAGCATTTTAGTTTCAATGGCTTATTGATGTTTTCTTATGCCACGCAATACAATCTAAAATCCAGTAAACCAATAAAAATTATCATGAAAAAAATTCTCATGTTCATGAGTATAGGTGCTATGTTGTGCCTTACTAGTTGCGAATCAAAAAAAGAGGAAGAAAAAGAAGAACAAACTAAGTTACTCGTTACCAGCCCATTAAAAAAAGATACAACGGCTATCAATGAGTACGTTTCTCAAATTCGCTCGATACAACACATCGAATTGAGAGCCCTAGAAAGGGGTTATTTACAAAAAATCTACGTAGACGAAGGGCAATTTGTAAAAAAAGGACAGCTAATGTTCCAGATTTTGCCGTTGCAATACCAAGCTGAATTTCAAAAAACTCAGGCTGAAGCCAATTATGCTGAGATTGAGTATAAAAACACGAAATTATTAGCGGATAGCAACATCGTTTCTCGTAATGAGTTGGCCTTAACTAAAGCCAAATTTGATAAAGCAAAAGCTGAAATGGAGTTGGCTAAAGTGCACCTTGGTTTCACTGAAATCAAAGCGCCTTTTGATGGCATCATGGACCATTTCTATGTACGAGAAGGTAGTCTTCTGGCAGAAGGAGATTTGCTTACGACTTTGTCTGATAACAGCAAAATGTGGGTATATTTTAACGTTCCAGAATCAGAATATCTAAATTTCAAAACTAAGTCGAACAATAGTAATGTGCCAGTTGTAAAACTCAAGATGGCTAATCAGGAGATTTTTGAATATCCAGGACTTGTTCAAACAATTGAAGCCGACTTTAATAATGAAACGGGAAATATTGCCTTCAGAGCTACCTTCCCTAACCCTAATAAGTTATTAAGACATGGAGAAACAGGTAACATCCAAATGGTTGTACCGCTGAAAAATGCTGTGATTATTCCACAGAAAGCTACATTCGAAATCTTGGAAAAGAAATATGTATTTGTAGTAGACAAGAATAATGTAGTTAAGTCAAAAGAAATTACGATTGGTGCTGAATTGCCAGATTTATATATCGTCAAAAGCGGATTAACTGGTAATGAAAAAATACTTCTTGAAGGTTTGAAGAAGGTTAGAGACAACGATAAGATTATCTACGATTACAAAGACCCTAAATCGGTCATTGCTAATCTGAGAGTTTATGCGGAGTAGTCAAGCAGTGGTGTGAAATAATGATTGGATGAATAAGCGATTCTTAAATCCTTTATCCATCACACATTAGCTATCAAGCTATTATTCATTAAATCACTTATTGACTAAGTCACTCATTTATATCTGTATTCAAACAAATTCAAGGATATGTTTAGTAAATTCATTCATAGGCCAGTATTGGCCATAGTAATATCAATTGTCATTATTTTCTTGGGGGTTTTGTCTATTAAGACCTTACCCACCTCACAGTTCCCTGAAATTGCTCCACCTGTAGTAATGGTGAGTGCCTCTTATCCTGGAGCTAGTGCCAAAGTACTGACAGAATCCGTTCTTATTCCACTTGAACAAGCCATCAACGGTGTTTGGGGAATGAGATACATGACCTCCGATGCTACCAGTGCGGGTGAGGCTAACATCCAGATTGTATTCAACCTAGGAACCGACCCTGACCAAGCCTTAGTGCAGGTTAATACAAGGATTGCACAGGTTTTGAACAGACTCCCACCATTAGTACAACGTGAAGGGGTAGTTGTAAACCGTGTAATGAACAGTATGTTGATGTATGTCAACCTGTATAGTAAAGACAAGAACGCCGATATGAAATTCTTGTTCAACTTTGCTGGGGTAAACATGATTCCTGAACTACAACGTATCAATGGTATCGGACAGGCTCGTATTTTGGGTAGCCGTCAATATGCGATGCGTGTGTGGTTAAATCCTGATAGAATGCGTGCTTACAATATTTCAGCAGATGAAGTAATGGCCGCACTGTCTGATCAAAGTGTGATTGGTTCACCCGGTCGTGTAGGTAGAGCAGATGGTAAGCGAGCAGAAGCACTAGAATATGTGTTGACCTACCAAGGTAGGTTTAATAAACCCGAACAGTATAAAGACGTAATTGTAAGGGCCAATGCCAAAGGGGAAATCCTAAGGCTAAAAGATGTCGCCAATGTAGAGCTAGGAAGTGAGTATTACGATATTTATTCTAACCTGAATGGTTATCCATCGGCGGCTATTGTATTGAAGCAGACTTATGGTAGTAATGCTAGTGATGTTATTAAGAACGTAAAAAACAAATTGGATGAACTGAAAAAGACGTCGTTCCCTCCGGGAATGGATTATCAAATCAGTTATGACGTTTCTAACTTCCTTGATGCTTCTACCGAAAACGTAATCCATACATTAAGAGATGCCTTTATTTTGGTGGCATTGGTAGTGTTTATATTCCTTGGCGATTGGCGTTCTACGCTTATTCCAACGTTGGCCGTACCAATCTCTCTTATTGGAGCCTTTACGTTTATGAAGTTCTTTGGACTTACCATCAATATGATTACGCTTTTTGCACTCGTATTGGCAATTGGTATTGTGGTAGATGATGCCATCGTCGTCGTCGAGGCCGTCCATGCCAAAATGGAAGAAGAACATCTCTCCCCCTATAAGGCTGTACGGAAAGTACTTGGTGAAATCAGTGGAGCCGTTATCGCGATTACCTTATTGATGACTGCCGTGTTTGTACCAGTAGCATTTATGTCGGGTCCAGTGGGTATTTTCTATCGTCAGTTCTCTATCACGATGGCCAGCTCAATTATTCTCTCTGGTATTATTGCCCTTACGGTTACTCCTGTATTGTGTGCCATGATTTTGAAAAACAATCATGGAAAGCCTAAAAAGAAAAACATACTTGACAAAGGTATCGATGCTTTCAACAGAGGTTTTGAAAAACTTACTGGAAAATACGTAGGGCTATTACGTCGTATTGCGCATAAAAAATGGATTACCGTAGGGATGTGGGTAGTATTTGTTGGCGGAATCGTTGCCATTACGAGTAATCTTCCATCTGGGTTTATTCCAAGTGAAGACCAAGGGATGATTTATGCCATTATTCAGACACCTCCAGGGTCAACGCTTGAAAGAACCAATGATATTTCTCGCAAGCTTCAGACGATTGCTGAGAAAGTAGAAGGAATTCAATCGGTATCGGCACTAGCAGGTTATGAAGTACTTACTGAAGGGCGTGGTTCAAATGCGGGTACTTGTTTAATTAACTTAAAACCTTGGTCAGACCGTAAGCATTCTGTTTCTGAAATCATCTATGAACTAGAAGAGAAGGCAAAGGATATTCCTGGAGCGACAATCGAATTCTTTGACCCACCAGCTGTACCGGGATACGGAGCTGCGGGTGGTTTTGCCTTGCAATTGCTTGATAAAACCAACAGTGGTGACTATAACCAATTAGAACATGTGAAGAATGACTTTATGAGAGAATTGGAAAAACGCAAAGAGTTGACAGGTTTGTTTACTTTCTTTAGCGCTAACTATCCTCAGTATGAATTGGAGATTGATAACCAATTGGCTATGCAAAAAGGTGTTTCTATTGGTAATGCCATGAATACCTTGTCAATTTTGGTAGGTAGTACTTATGAGCTTGGCTTTATCAAATTCCAACGTTTCTTCAAAGTGTTTGTGCAGTCGTCGCCTGAATTCAGAAGATTGCCTGAAGATATCATGAAGCTTTATGTAAAGAATAATCGTGATGAGATGGTGCCTTTTTCAGCCTTTATGAAAATCAAAAAGATGCAGGGGCCTAACGAAATCAACCGTTATAATATGTATTCAACGGCTTCTATCAGAGGTGGTGCAGCTAAAGGATTTAGTAGTGGTGAGGCAATTGCGGCGGTGCAAGAAGTAGCCAAAAAGACTTTACCACACGGTTTTGATATCGACTGGGCTGCACTTTCATACGATGAAGTTAGACGTGGTAACGAAGCTGTTTATATCTTCTTAATCGTGTTAGCCTTTGTTTATGTAGTTTTGGCTGCACAGTACGAAAGCTTTATTATTCCATTAGCCGTAATTTTATCTTTACCTGCTGGGGTTTTTGGTTCATTTATGTTCATCAAGTCAATGGGATTAGCCAATGATATTTATGCACAAGTAGGTCTGGTCATGTTGATTGGTTTGCTAGGCAAGAATGCTGTGTTAATTGTAGAATTTGCCATGCAAAAACATCATGAAGGAGCAACCGTATTGGAGGCTGCCATCGAAGGAGCCAAAGTTCGTTTCCGTCCTATCTTGATGACATCCTTTGCATTCATTGCTGGGTTAATTCCATTAGTGATGGCTCATGGTGCTGGTGCTATCGGAAACCGTACCATTGGTGCTTCTGCCCTAGGCGGTATGCTTTTCGGTACCATTTTCGGAGTACTGATTGTACCTGGCTTGTACTACATATTCGGCTCTATAGCTGAAGGCCGTAAGCTCATCAGAGACGAAGATGACGACTCGTTGACCGAAAGCTTAGTTCATTCAATAGACTCTTTCCCACAATTAGACGACAGCAAAGATGATGAATAATAGAAAGACCCTGAACTATTTAGTAGCAAGTAGCATACTTTCTCTGGTGGCAGCTTGTATGCCAGCCTCATTGGTTCAGGTTAATAGAAAAGAAAACAAAACAGTCCCTGCGAGCTATAACAGCTCGCAGGATTCTACCAATAGCGTAAAAACAAAGTGGAGGGATTTTTTTACTGACCCTAACTTGATTGCTTTGATTGACACGGCTTTACACAACAATCAGGAATTGAATATTACCCTACAAGAAATTGAAATTTCGAGAAACGAAATTCAAGCACGAAAAGGGGAATATCTACCTTTTGTTAATTTAGGCGGAGGAGCAGGTGTTGAAAAAGTATCTAGATATACTAGTCAAGGTGCTAGCGATGCTTCTTCTGAAATCAGACCCGGTAAAGAAACACCTGAGGTATTGCCAGATATGTATTTTGGAGCATTTGCCAGATGGGAACTAGATATTTGGCACAAACTGCGTAATGGTAGAAAAGTAGCAGTAACTAATTACCTAGCTTCTATTGAAGGTAAAAATTTCTTGGTAACTAATTTGGTTTCTGAAGTTGCTAAGTCTTATTATGAATTGATGGCACTTGATAATCAGCAAGATATTATCAGAAAGAACATCGTTATTCTGAATAATGCACTATCAATCATCAAGCAAGAAAAAGATGCGGCTAAAGTTACCGAACTAGCCGTAATTAGGTTTGAAGCAGAGGTATTCAAAACGCAAAGTCTTCAATACGAAATTCAGCAAAAGATTGTTGAAACTGAAAATAGGATTAATTTCTTAGTAGGTAGATTACCACAACACGTTCAAAGAAATTCGGAGAATTTTAATGGATTAGTTCCTGATAAAATTTCAGCGGGTATTCCCTCACAATTATTGGAAAACAGACCAGACATCAAACAAGCAGAATTAAATTTGTCGGCAGCTAAATTGAATATCGATATAGCTAAAGCTAATTTTTACCCTTCTTTGGGTCTTTCAGCAGGTTTAGGGTTTAGATCTTACAGTCCGTTATATTTATTGAGCATTCCTCAAGCATTAATGTCATCAATTGGGGGTGACATAGCAGGGCCGTTAATTAACAAAAATGCTATTACTGCTACTTACAAAAATGCGAATGCGAAGCAAATACAGGCTGTTTATGATTATGAACGAACCATTCTGAATGCATGTATTGAGGTGACTAACCAGTTATCTAATATTGGTAATCTGGAAAAGAAATACACCATGAAAAACAATCAGGTGCAAGCTCTTACTAAGTCAACGGACATCTCACTGAAGTTATTCAAATCAGCAAGAGCTGATTATATGGAAGTATTATTAACGCAGCGTGATGTTTTAGAGTCAAGAATGGAGCTGATTGAAACCAAAATGCTACAAATGAATGCCCTAGTAAATACTTATAGAGCATTAGGTGGTGGTTGGAATTAATCAGTAATCGATAAACATTTGCTATTTAATCATTAGGATTACACAAAAAGAGTCTGTTTTTGAAACAGACTCTTTTTGTGTAATTTAGCCATTCAAGGACACTGTGAATCCTAATAACGATTTTGAAAATTTGAATAATGAACGATAACGACACAAAACGGCTTTCACGCTTAACTGCAATTTTGACACAATTGCAAACGAAACGCCTTTTGACGGCTAGGGAATTAGCAAACAAATTTTCGGTGAGTATCAGGACTATTTATAGAGACGTCAGGGCTTTGGAGCAAGCAGGAGTACCAATTCTAACGGAAGAAGGAAAGGGCTATACGTTAATGGAAGGATATAAAATTCCTCCTGTAATGTTTACAGAAAGCCAAGCCAATGCTTTAATTTTGGCTGAACAGTTGGTATTAAAAAACAAGGATGCCTCTTTTATTAAAGACTACACAGAAGCTATCGACAAAATTAAGGCTGTATTAGGGCATAGTATAAAAGACAAAGCAAACCTATTGGCAGAACGCACCCGATTTATTCAAAACATCAACAATGAAAGAAACAGTAATAATATATCAGTGTTACAATTTGCTCTAACAAATTTTTATCTGACAAGGATTGAATATATCAACGAAGCAGAAAACGTTACAAGCAGACTGATTGAACCATTTGCCTTATTAAGCACACAAGAGAATTGGTTATTAGTAGCATGGTGCCGTTTGCGGAATGAGTTTCGCTTTTTTCGACTTGATAGAATCAAAAAACTAGAGGTGCTTACCGAGCAGTTTACTCCCCATGAAATGACCTTACAAGAATATTTTGATAAGTATCATTAATTTGTTTTACCCCTGACATAGGGCTGTCATTACCCTCCTTTAGCTTTGCATCATAAACTTAAAAAAATAATTTTATGATCAATCAACTAGCAAATCTAAATTGGATGAGTGTCTTAATAGCTTTTGTGCTATATTGTTTTGAGGGTGCTTTGTGGTTCACTTTACTATTCAGTAAACAGTACAAAATATCTTTGGGAAGAGAAAACGAAACTTTACCCAACAAACCCATTTTTATTATTGGCCCCGCAATTTGTACATTAGTGGTTACAATTGTAAGTGCCATATTAATGTATGCACTGAATATATCCACATGGGCACAGATGTTTGAATTTTCATTACTTACTGGCATTGGATACTTGGTTGCCAACACGTTTAATATAGCCATCAATCCAAATATTCCTCGACCAATACTCTATGGAATCATTAGTGGCTCGTATCATTTAGTAGGTATTTTGATAACAAATAGTATTCTATTCATCATGAAATAATGAAGGACTGATGCAAAACAAGGATTTAGAAACTTTTTACCCTACAAATCGCCAAGAATGGAGAGAATGGCTAATTGAAAATCATCGCTTAAAACAGTCTATTTGGCTTGTTTGCTATAAAAAAAAGACTAAAATGCCAACCATCTCTTGGAGCGAAGCCGTGGAAGAAGCCCTTTGTTTCGGCTGGATTGATAGTACAAGGAATACAGTAAACGATGAGAAGTTTGTACAGCTTTTCAGCAAAAGAAAAGCGAAGAGTACTTGGTCAAAAGTTAATAAAGAGAAGGTTTTGCTGCTTATTGAACAAGGACTGATGACACAGGCTGGTCATGAAAGCATTGAACTTGCTAAACAAAATGGTTCATGGATAATACTAGATGAAGTAGAAGCCTTAAGCATTCCACCAGATTTGGAAGAGGCACTCAAAGCTAATCCGGATTCAATGGATTATTTCTTGAGTTTAAGCAAGTCGGTAAAGAAAGGTATCTTACAATGGATTGTACTGGCTAAACGAACTGAAACTAGAGCGAAAAGAATAAACGAGATCGGAGGAATGTTGGCACAAAAGCTAAAACCAAGACAGTTTTAATTTTTTGTTAATTATATTTTGACTTTCTAAAATCATTTATCACTAGGGAGGGGATTAATTTCCTCCCTAATGATAAAATTGCATTTGTAATACTAAACAATTTCCCAATCATGTTCGGGTAAATATTCTACTAACCCTTTTTCGGTTTTACCTACCGCTACTCTTCCAGACTTCAGGTATTCTAGTATTTCCCAGTTTTTCATGTATTGATAAAACTCTAGTATTTCAGTTTCTGTACCATTCTTTTCAATCACTACATAGTCGAGTCCCCAGTGAACTACTTTTGCATTCCAATCAAGGTTTATTTCCTTGATATTCAAAGGAGAACCGCCTAGTGGTGTTGCCAATTTAAAAAGTGCGATTTCGTTGAATACAATTTCATGGTCTAGATAACCAAAAACGGCCAAGACATCAACAACTTTACGAATTTGACGTACTAACTTTTCAACAGCCTCACGGCTTTCATGACGAATCACAATCGTGAACCTTGAAACACCTTTACGTTCGGTTTCGCAAACATTTAAAGATTCAATATTTAACCTTCTCCTTGTAAAAATAATGGTAATTCGATTCAACAAACCAACGGTATTGGTTGTGAAAACGGATAATGTGTATGTTGTCATTTTAAAGTTCTAAATTTAGATTTTAGCTAATAGAATAAACATCTAAGAGGTATTTGAAAAGAAGTAATTGACTGATGAGAAATCACTCAATCACGATTCATTCACTCCATAAATTTATTCTAATCTAATCGCTGAAACACTTGCTCCTGCTGGCACCATTGGGAAAACGTTTTCTTCTTTTTCACAAACGATTTCTAATAAATAAGGTTTATCAGAAGCTAATAGCACATCTAAAGATTCTGACAAGTTGGCTCTATCACTCACGGTATGTCCAGCGATACCAAAACCTTTAGCAATCGTGATAAAGTCAGGGTTTTGTAATTCTACAAAAGAATAGCGTTTGTCAAAAAACAACTGTTGCCATTGGCGAACCATTCCTAAGAAATTATTATTCAGGATAATAATCTTAACAGGCAAGCCACTTTGTGCAATAGTTCCTAATTCTTGAAGGGTCATCTGGAAACCACCATCACCTATAATAGCAATTACTTCACGGTCGGGTGCTCCTACTTTCGCCCCAAAAGCGGCAGGTAAAGCAAAGCCCATTGTACCAGCTCCACCCGAAGTAACTAACGAATTCCAAGTATTGTATTGATAGTAGCGATTTGTTACCATTTGATGTTGACCAACATCCGTCACGGTTACAGCTTCACCTTTAGTTTTTGCAGAAAGCATCGTAACGGCTTCTCCCATTCTGATTTTATCACCCTCATGGAATACATCACGTTTCGTTATTTTCTCAAATTCTTCTTCGTCGTATTTTTTAAATTCAGCTTTCCAAGCCTCATGCTTGCGTTCTTTTACTAAAGGCAACAATGCTTTCAATGTTTGCTTAGCATCACCAATGACAGGAGCATCAGCAAACACATTTTTATTGATTTCGGCAGGGTCGATATCAATATGAACTACTTTAGCTTGTTTGATAAACTTGGCTAAATCGCCCGTTACACGGTCATCAAAACGCATACCAATGGCAATCACTAAATCGGCTTCGTCTGTTAATACGTTAGCGCCATAATTTCCGTGCATACCCAACCAACCTATATAATTTGGATGATTTGTTGGTATTGCCGACATCCCTAAAAGCGTAGTAGCTACAGGAATATCTGTTTTACGTACAAAAGCATCAAATTCTTCTTGAGCATTGGCAATGATAATACCATGACCTGCAAAGATATAAGGCTTCTGAGCGGCGTTAATCAATTTTGCAGCAGCTTCTACTTGGTCTTGTTTAGGTGTAAGTCTTGGGCGATAGCTAACGATTTCAGTACAAGGTTTGTACTCAAAAGGAATCGTCATCATATCTGCCTGAGCTGTACGAGTAATATCTAATAAAACAGGTCCTGGACGACCAGATTCAGCAATATAAAAAGCTTTCGCCATTGCCGCAGGAATTTCGTTAGGGTCAGTAATCTGATAATTCCATTTGGTTACTGGCATCGACATCCCGATGATATCACACTCTTGGAAAGCATCAGTACCCAATAAATTTGCCTTAACCTGACCTACTAAACAAACCATTGGTGTTGAGTCTAGCAAAGCATCTGCAATAGGCGTCATTAAGTTGGTTGCTCCTGGTCCAGACGTTACCATAGCAACGCCCGCACGGCCAGTCATACGTGCATAACCTTGTGCAGCATGACCAGCACCTTGTTCATGACGGACTAGGATATGTTTGATTCTATCTTGATAATCATAGAGGGCATCATACGTTGGCATGATAGCGCCACCCGGATAACCAAATATGGTTTTAACATTATTTTCAACCAAGCATTGCATGATTGCCTGTGCACCTGTCAAAAACTTAGCAGGTTCAGCTTTCTTTTCCTCTACGGTCATGGTTTGTGAGTTTTCCATGGTTAAATTTCTTTATTTGTAATGAATAAATGTCAGATTGTGGTTTTGTTTCATTGATAAACCAATCATTTTATAAGGGCTCTTACAAATCCGTCACACAGCCTTCACTTGCTGTTGATACGTTTTTAACATATTTGCGTAATACTCCTTGTCTGAATGGTGATGGTGTTGGTTTCCATTCTTTACGTCTCTCTGCTAATTCTTCATCAGAAACATGTACATGAAGGATATTATTTACGGCATCAATTGTGATTAAATCTCCATCTTTCACCAAGGCAATATTTCCACCTATTTGTGCTTCTGGTGTGATGTGTCCAACTACAAAACCGTGGGTTCCACCTGAGAAACGACCATCCGTAATCATCGCTACTTTGTTGCCTAAACCAGCACCCATTACTGCCGAAGTTGGCTTCAACATTTCTGGCATACCCGGTCCTCCTTTTGGCCCTTCGTTACGAATTACAATTACTTGCCCTTCTTTAATTTCTCCTTTTTCCAAGAATTCAATTACTTCCTCTTCACATTCACATACTTTTGCAACACCTTCAAATTTCTCTCCTTCTTTTCCTGTAATTTTTGCTACAGCACCATCTGTTGCCAAGTTGCCATATAAAATTTGTAAGTGACCAGTCGCTTTGATTGCCTCACTGATAGGCTTAATAATTTTTTGAGTATCAAAATTAATTTCTGGTACTTCAGCCAAGTTTTCTGCAATGGTTTTACCCGTAATTGTCAAGCAATCTCCGTGTAGTAAACCTTCTTGCAATAAATATTTCATTACTGCTGGCACACCACCAATAGCCAACATATCTTCCATGTAGTATTTACCTGATGGCTTTAAATCAGCAAGCAATGGCGTACGGTCTGAAATATCTTGAATATCTTTTAAGGTAAAATCAACTTCAGCAGCACGTGCAATGGCCAAATAGTGAAGCACTGCATTAGTAGAACCACCCATCGCCATTACCACTGTCATAGCATTTTCAAATGCTTTACGTGTCATTATATCACGTGGACAAATGTTTTTCTCTAACAAGTTTTTCATGGCTGCACCAATTGCCAAACACTCTGCTTTTTTACCCTCATGTGTTGCAGGATATGATGAAGAATTTGGTAAGGTTAAGCCCATTGCTTCCATTGAAGAAGCCATCGTATTAGCAGTATACATACCGCCACAAGCACCAGCCCCAGGAATGGCATTTCTGATTACCCCTTCGTAGTCTTCATCTGAAATATTACCTGCGAATTTCTTTCCTAATGCTTCAAAAGCAGAAACGATGTCTAATTTTTGTCCTTTGTATTCACCAGAACGAATCGTTCCACCATATACCAACATCGCTGGGCGGTTCAAGCGAGCGATTGCCATCATAGCACCCGGCATATTTTTATCACAACCTACTACCGCAATTACGCCGTCGTACCACTGTGCTCCCACTACGTTTTCGATTGAATCGGCAATTAAATCACGAGAAGGTAGGGAATAAGACATTCCATTATTACCGTTTGTCATTCCATCAGAAACCCCAATTGTGTGGAAAATCAAACCCACCATGTCATTTTCCTGAATTCCTTTTTTCACATGTACCGACAAACCGTTAAGGTGCATATTACAAGTATTTCCTTCATAACCCGTGCTGGCGATACCAATTTGGGCTTTCTGCATGTCTTCTTTCGTTAAGCCAATGCCGTATAACATTGCTTTTGCTGCTGGGTTGGTAACTTCTTGCGTAAGGGTTCTGGAAAATTTGTTTAGTTCTTGTGACATCTTGAATTGAAATGTTTTGAATCAGAATCTAGCGATTGTACTATATCCTTCAATGGTTATTTAAGATTATTTTTCAGCAAACAGTATTTGTACTTTATCTACTTTTATTACATTTTTCTAAGAATCAAAATCCTTTTAAACAAAAGACCTTTCTCCGGTGTGAGAAAGGTCTTGGTATATTAGAAAATATCAAACCGTCTCACACCGATTGGGAGAGTAGAATTACCACTAGGACGATATTGATAAATTGGTTTAACATCTTTTCTTAGAATTTTTTCTAGCGAATTTTCGCTGTTGTTTCTTTGTTTACTTAACAAATATACAGGAGTTAATTTCTTAATTCCAAGGAAACACCAAATAATATTTTAGTAATAAATACTTAAACCAATTATTATTTTCTGAATGAACCTTTAGTTTCAAAAGATAATTCTTTAAATAGTTAAAATCATTAGGTTTTATTT
>NZ_JBWKYN010000171.1:0-13235 GCF_059423785.1 Arcicella sp. GW458-12-2-14-TSB2
TATTAGTTTTGCATATATTGATTACCAGTATAATCAGAACAAACCGTAGTATTTTTTATTTTTTCAATTTTTTTTATATCAATTTTTATGCAAACTGGTAAAGTTAAATTTTTCAACGAATCTAAAGGCTTTGGATTTATCGTTGATGATGAGTCTAATGAAGAAATCTTTGTTCACGTAACAGGATTATCTGGCACAACGATTCGTGAAAATGACTCTGTTTCTTTCGACGTACAAGAAGGAAAGCGTGGCTTAAATGCTGTGAATGTGAAGAGAATCTAATTTTTTTTAGATAGATAGTCATTTAAAACCCTGGCCTTTTTAGGTTGGGGTTTTTGTTTTTTATAAATTGTCGCTTTCTCATTATAAATATTTAAAGCAGATGATGGCACAAGTAGAACATATCGGAATAGCAGTAAAAGACTTGGGTATTTCTAACGAATTATTCTCTAAACTTTTGGGTGTACAACCATTTAAGCAGGAGGAGGTGGCATCTGAAGGGGTGATTACTTCATTTTTTCAGGTAGGACAAACCAAAATCGAATTACTGGAAGGAACTCATGAAAATAGCCCGATTACAAAGTTTATCGACAAAAAAGGAGAAGGTATCCATCATATCGCTTTTGAAGTAGCCAATATTTATGAGGAGATGGAAAGACTAAAAGGAGAGGGCTTTACCTTGTTGAATGAAGTGCCTAAAGATGGTGCAGATAATAAATTAGTATGTTTTCTACATCCAAAAGGTACGAATGCTGTATTGGTAGAACTTTGTCAGAGTAAAGTATAACAAAAAAGATTTGTTGTCAAATCTCAAGACAGGTAAAAAGGGATAACAAAAAAAGATTCGACAACTTTTATAAAGTTGTCGAATCTAATATACTAATATCTCTTAACTTTCAATTCTTGTAAACCTCCATCAAAATTAATGTTGATTTTTTTGCTAGCTTTTTCAAAATTTGGTGTTTCCCAATGTCCATTTTTTTGAATAAATCCATCAAAATCTTTAGAGTTTAGTCCACCATCAATGTCTATTCTACAACCAACAGCTTCAGGAATATTAAATTCGATAGAAGTCAAGCCTGATTCTACTTGTACATCTAAATTATCTACTTTGTCTCCTAGTTTAACATCCGTTTCAGTTACACCAGTTTTAATAGAAAGTTTTTTGACTTTATATTCACTCAAATCGAAATCTGCTTTGCCTGCGCCAAATTCAAAATTCATATCCCAAAGCACACTTGGGTTTAGCTTTAAATTGATTTTGTTGTGGTTGTCATCGCTAAGGTTGAAATGATTTTTCTTTCCTTTTAAAGCAAAAGCAATGTTTGGACTGCTAGAATCGCCTGTTTTTTTAAGCGAGATATTACCGAAATTTAAGTCAGCATCGGCTTCTACTAAATCATTTGAAGAACCATTAATGACAAACTCTGCTGCACCGCCTGTAAATTCAAATGTTGCTGATTTAACTTGTGGACTCATTGATTCTACAAGTTTTTGCTTTGTTCCTTTAAAATGATATTCCTCATTGTCACTATCATTATCATCGTCGTCATCATCATTCAAGTCGATATGAACATCATGGTCGTTGAAAGCATGTTCTACCTTTTCTTTACAGCTCCTTACTATTACGATAGGAATAGCTATGCAAAGTAAAATAATGGTAATGACAGTAGCCGAACGACTACTCTTGCCAATAAAAGCAACCAAGCCTAAATAGATTAATAAAAGTGGCCATAGTCTTGAGATTTCGTGCCAATTGATATTAAACCAACCAAACTCTTTTCCTAGGAATAGGAAACCAAGTAAGATTAAAAATCCTCCGGTAAAAATACTTTTTGAATTCATCGTTAAAAGCGTTTAAGTTTTGAAGCCGTTATCAATAACCGTTTTCAGTTTATTCACAACGGCCTCAAAATGTCGATTTAGAAGTTAGTTTTGTCGTTATCGTTATTGAAGTTAATCTTATCTTTTTCTTTAAAGATAATATAACCACCCACACCGATTAAAATAAGAGGCCAGAATTTGCCAAAGTCAAAATCAGGAATCCATTCGTCTAATAAGAATATCGTACCTAATACTATTAAAATAATGCCCCAAACTTTGCTTGAATCCTTTTTCATGTTAGTAAATGTTGTTGAGTTAAAATTTGAATCTTCTGGAGTACTTGTTGTTTCCCACTGATGTTTCACTGGCAATGCTATCCACAAGATAATATACATCCAGAAAAAAATACCATGAGTAAATATTAAACCCAAAAATAAAAGTAATCTGACTATTGATACATCAAAGCCGAAGCGTTCTGCTAGTCCAGCTGCTACACCCCCTAATTGTCCTTTTGAAGGTATGCGATAAAGAGAATCGTTCATGGTTGTCGTTGTTTAGTTTTTTTGTTTAGAGTTTTATAAAAATAGATTTAACAATAATTTTAAATAGTTCTTTTCGTTTGATGGATGAAATTTATACCGACCTTAAAGATTATCAATCTGAAAATGAATAGACGGTACATTTGACTTTATGAATGGATTTTTTTGATGGCGAGTTTTAAAATAAAAAAATCCTTTGAGCGTTTTGGCCCAAAGGATTTTTAATGATGCTGTAAGTAAGTTATGGCTTTTTGAGTTTAAGTTTGGCTTCTTCTACCTTTTTTTGCTGATTTATAAGCCCCTCATTCATCAATAGCTGATCTTTTTTGTTTTGTTCTATTTCCATTTGTAGTCTTTCTAGCTCAAGTCTATTTTCCTCTATCTTCAACAAAAGCCTATCTTTTTCTTTTTTATTGTTTTCAATGGCTCTTGTCAGTTTGTCAGAAGTCGTTACAGATTTAAGTTGTCTAGTTTTAATATCTTCCACATTCTTTTCTTCTATTCTCACCTCTTCATGGCGTTTGAGTACCTCTACAAAATCATTCAAAATCTTTTCGGCTGCTAAATACTTAGGATGCGAGCCATTTACATATACCTCGTCACCAAAACCTATTGAAAGGAAAATTTTACTTCTCCCTCGTTCAGCCGTTATTTTACTGACCACCATCACAGGGTCTGGTGAAATACTTGATATTCTAGCCCCTGTAATTCTAAAAACATTATTTCTGCCTACTTCTACACTGCCGTATTTGGCAAGCTCATTTTGCCAACTTTGTTTGATATACTTATCTTCAATAGAAACAGTTGTATATACTCCTTCTTTGGTGGCTCTTTCTATTTCTTGGGTTCCCGAGAATACTTGTGCACGAATACTTTGAATACTGATTAATAAAATAAAAACTAAACACAGCTTTTTCATAAATAAAAAGAATGGTTATTATGAATGATTTGGTTAAATGTTTTTGCAAGTTAAGATGCGGAGGTTGTTTCAACAAAATAAGTCGATGTTAAATTAACCTATAATACCGATTAACTTGTAGATAATTTTAGATAGATTTATAAAAACAATCATCAAATATCCAATGAAATTAAAATTACTCATCTTTTTCAGTGCCATTGCCCATTTGGCGGTGGCTCAAAATACAGATTGGTCTTTAAAAGGCTTTTCTAAACCCAAAGAAAATCCAATTTTAATGGCCGACTCTAGCTATGTGTTTGCTTGTCCGATGACTAATATGTCGGTAAAATGGCAAAAAGCAGATGTTTTTAATCCCGCCGCTATTGTTAGAAACGGAAAAGTATATGTTTTATTTCGGGCAGAAGATATACCCGGTACAAAAATTGGCTTTCGTACGTCTAGGATAGGCCTAGCAGTAAGCAATGATGGCATTCATTTTACAAGAAGAAAAACACCAGTATTATTTCCTGCGAAAGACGAATTTTCTAAATATGATAATCCTGGTGGGTGCGAAGACCCACGCATTGTACAACGGGCAGACGGTACGTATGTCGTAGCGTATACTGCTTGGAATAGAGATGTTGCCAGACTTTGTATTGCAAGTTCTAAAGACTTAATTCATTGGAAAAAACATGGCCCTGCTTTTGGAAAAGCCTACGATGGTAAATTCGTGAATATATGGTCGAAGTCAGGTTCAATTGTTACTAAAATGAATAATGGTAAGATTACGGCTACCAAAATTAAGGGGAAATATTGGATGTATTGGGGAGAAAAAGGAGTCAACATAGCTACTTCCGACGATTTAATTAATTGGATACCGCTAGTAGAACCAAACGGCGAATTGAAATTTGTCATAAATACCAGAGCAGGCAAGTTTGATAGCGATTTAACAGAACCCGGTCCGCCAGCGATATTGACCGACAAAGGAATTTTACTATTATACAATGGAAAGAATGCCAACGGAGAAACAAGAGATATGAAACTTCCTGCTGAAACCTATTCGGGCGGACAAGTACTTTTTGATGTCAACGACCCTACAAAAGTGATAGAAAGACTTGATGGGTGTTTTATCAAACCAGATTTGCCTCATGAAATGCGTGGGCAATACAAAGCTGGTACTACTTTTATTGAAGGCTTGGTCTTTTTTAAGCAAAAATGGTTTCTATATTATGGCACTGCCGATAGTATGGTGGGTGTAGCGGTGAAAAATGGTTTGTAAAATAGCTTTTATACACCATTTATCACTAGTGAGGGACTTAAGTCCCTCGCTAGTGATAATGCTTGAAAACTCATGATATGACTTCCAATTTATTTGGAGTTACCATAAAACTTCCAAAGCCATGCTATGAGTTACGAGTGACTGAGGAACAGTCAAGTCAATCCTTCGCAAAGCGAACAATAAGATTGGTTACTTCAAAAATACAACGAGCAGGCTTTACCCTGTCGGTAAAACTAGCATCTGATTCGGCTAACCCCAAAAAGCACTTCATAACCATCAGCCGCTTTTACGATATGGTATTTGCTTAGGTTTTCGCCTCTAAGCTGTTTGCCTAAAGTAACATCAGCCTTGCCTAATATTTCTGTTACAGGTACTCCCGAATATTTATAAACTTTTCCGTTGTGGCGGTACAAGACATTTTACGATTTTAATGGATGAAGCTTTTAGGAGTTTTAAGCTATTGAATGACACAAATAGGCTGATTGAACATCTGACCAACACTTTGTAATTAACAAAACAGTATTGGAATTCCGGTCGAGACTGTTAAATTAGTTTGTGAATAGGTTTCTTCGTATCAAAACTATGAAAATTTCATCTTTAATCTTGGCTGCGGGTAGCTCAAGTCGTTTGGGTAGTCCTAAGCAATTGGTAGAATATCAAGGAGAAATACTTGTAAGTAAAATTACTCGTGTGGCATTAGCAGTAACAGAAGAGGTATTAGTAGTGTTAGGAGCCAACGAAAAACTAATTCAACCTGAATTAAACAGCTTACTTCAAGAAAATACCCCACGTTTACAAATAAAAACAAATCTTGAATGGCAAAAAGGTATAGGAAACTCTATAAGTTTTGGCGTACAAGCACTTGCAGAAAAATCAGATGCCATTTTGATACTATTGTGCGACCAACCTTTTGTAAAGCAAGGGATTGTGCAAAAAATGTTGCAACTTTTTGCAAATCAGCACCATTCAATTGTTGCCTGTAAGTATGCGAATCAACTGGGCGTGCCAATCTTATTTGACAAAAAATATTTTCCAAGATTAATACAATTAGATGGTGACAGCGGAGCAAAAGCAATTTTGAAGGATTATAAGGATGAAATTATAAGTATAGATTTTCCAGAAGGGATATATGATATTGACACACAGGAAGATATAAATAAGCTTAAAATGCATAGTAATGCTTGAAAACAAAAAAGCCGAAGTATTAGCTTCGACTTTTTGAAAAATAATCTTGTGGATGATAATGAGTTTTCTGGCGGGGCGACTGTAAATCCAGATTATTTTTATTAATGGATCACGTTAAAATGGTGGTTAAGCACAAAGAAACGACTTTGGCAGAGATAAGAATAATTCAATAAAAATACGAATAACGTTTTTTTATTTGTTATCTTTCTTTAATAGTAATTTCTAATGCAAATATATGCAATGTTTAGTTCCCTAAGAATAGCCAAAGTGTCTATTTTACACAATTTATAAAAGTATTTTAGTATAAAATACTCATACAAGTTTTTTGTTCTAAAATTTTCTAAAATTCTACAAGATAATGGAGTCTCTTTCAAAAAATTCTATCGAACTATTGTTTCGTAAATGTTTGGATGCAGTGAGTCAGGTAGCGGGAAATGCTACTGAGAAGTCCGTTGAAAAATATTTACAAGACTTGGGTTTTTTTAGCATAGCTTCTACTTTACCTAATGCAGTCTACCAAATTATGGACATGCGCACACTCAGCTATAAATTTGTGGCTAATACCGAATTGGCCTTGGGGATTCATCCCGACGAATTTATTGAAAAAGGTGTACAGAAAGTATTGACGATGATGGTGCCTAATATGCAAAATGTATCGGCCGTTCCTGAATTATTACAATTTATGTACAATTCTATCAAAGAAGCTCCCCGCGAAATCCGTGAAAGTTTTGTGGCATACGGATATGGGTTGCAGTATTATAGGCCGAGCAAAAAACCTTTTCATTCACTGGTTCAATTAATTGGATTAGAATTTGATGAAGAAGGTTTACCTACTGTCTGTTTTCTGATAGACCAAGATATTGAGCATTTAGTAAAGAAATTAGATAATTATTTAGGACGAGTAAGTTTTAGAAAAGGTGATTTTGTTACGACCTTTTCTTCCTCAGAAATGCAATTAAAAAAACAGGATATTTTTTCGGATAGGGAAATAGATGTATTAAAAATGCTATTAAGGGGTTATGAATCGAAGCAAATTGGTGAAAAATTGTTTATTAGCTCTAATACAGTAGATAACCATCGGAAAAATATGATTCGTAAACTGGGTGCCCGCGATACCACCGCTCTCGTACAATTAACTAAACTTCTTGGAATTTTAAAATAAGTAAACGCTAACAGCATTACCCTATGATTTTTAATTTACTCACTGTTTGAAATATATTTACCTTCATATAAACCAATATGGATTATTTACTAAAAATAAATAATTGATAATGAAACTGTTTAAACTTTCCGTTTCTGAGGTGAAAGTATTCTAAAAGACTTAGTTTAACCCGAAAGGAAAAGTTTAAACAGCTTCAATGATAAGATACAGCCAAAGTGAAACAGCAAGAAACTATCCAACAGTTGATACTACCAACGAGCGATATTATTAAACAACTAGCTATCCTCCCCGAAGAGTTTGATAAGGTTATGATAATCTTAAAACGTATGTTTGAGGTAGTTCAAAAAGAGTATATTCCTAAGGGGGATTTTGATAAAGAGGTGTTGAACTATACTCAGCTTGGGGTTGCAACGCTTGCTAACGAACAAGAATTTAGGAAATTTAGTATCGATGCAGTAGAGGATGTGAAAGACGAAGAGATAGTTTTGGTAGCGAAACATCTTTTAACACAACCTAATAGATGTTCTAAAACATGGATTTCTGCACCAGACGATATTGGTATTCTGTTTGATGATGCAAAAAGGAAGCTCCCTACCAACACTGTTATTATAAAAGTACCTGACTCAGATAAATATATTATAGCGACGGCTGTCGGTAATGTTCATGACCTAACCGCAGAACACGGTTATACCGTTAGTGTGGCAGAAGCATCACGAAATATTGTTTGTGCGGGTGGGAAACCTATCGCTATTACCAACTATTTGCCATCTCAACCCATCATGATAGGTGTTTTAGAAAAAGCAACTAATATGATGACGATTGATTTCAAGCATGAAGGCGATTTGATATATTTAATAGGTGCTTCTAAAAACGACATTATTGCCTCAGAATACTTACATGCTTATAAAAACATACAAGTATCAGTTCCTTCAGTTTTAAATGTGCCAGAAGAACAAAATATTCAGGACATAGTAGCACAATTAATTGAAAATAAAGCTATTCAGTCGGCTCTTAGTGTATCGGGTGGAGGTTTGTTCATTGCCTTGGCTGAGGCCGCAATGGCTAATAATTTAGGATTTAGCATCAGAACAAACTCGGCTTACCGTAAAGATGCTTTTTTGTTTGGTGAAGCACAGAGTCGCGTTTTGGTATCAATTACACTAGACCAATATGCTCTTTTTGATGCCATCATAGCAGCAACGGATGTGAAGGCAAGTTTCTTAGGAAAAGTAAAGAAGGGCAATTTTGTGATTGATGCTGAAACAATTATGGCTACATCTGAAGCAATAGATTTGATTGCAAAACTTAGTTGATTGACAGCACTAAGCAAGTGTTGATATAAAAAGAGGTTGCCTCAAAAACATTTATTATATTGTGTTTTGAAGCAACCTCTTTTAGGAAGAACTTGAATGTTACTAAGGATCAATCAATTTATGTTTTTTGTTATATTCTACAATAAATACGATTACCTCGCCAATAATACCTACTGTCGCAGTGAAGGTATCTCCCAACCAAATTAATAAAAAAGCAAAAACGATAAACAAGCCAATCAACTGTGCGGTCGAAAGTTCGTTATCTTCTGAGTGTTGTGTTGAATTTGACATCGTTAAAAAATTTTGTGAATATATAATTTATACTAAGATATGAAAAAATGTAAAAATTTCAAGTGGATTTTAGTGTTTAATTGTGTTTTTTTTCAATTGATAGTACAAACTTATGTGCAAGCTCAGGAAAAATTAATATCTCTGGGTAATTCTTCTGTTAAATTAAAAAACAACAATTTTTACTTGTTAAAGATTATCGACGAGCGTAGTGATAAGCTCAGGGTAGGACTGGTATATAACGAGGAAAAGGATGATGTGTATTTGAATGTAGTAAATGGTGTAACCAAAGCAAGTAATGAATTTTTAACAAAATTCACGAGAAAAAATGCTAGTGCTTATCCTATTATTATTAAAATAAAAGAACTAAAAGTAGTTGAAAAAATTGTAAATGCTAAAATTATCAATGGGCATAGCGAGATAAAAGTAGCATTTGGCTTTATGCGAGATACTACTTTAATAGACTTAACGTCGTTTCAAACTAAAATTACGTTTACACGCAGTTTTAATGCCGACAACCATTTTGAATACCTCATTGGGCGATTGCTAGATAAGTCAATGATATATTTTGACCAATGGATGACAATCAATTATGATAAAAACCCAGCCTTGGCTAAATCTCTCAAAATTAATCTTCAAGCAGATTACGGTGTAGATAATCCTGTAAGTGGCGATACAGTTTTTTGGTCGCCCAAGCATAAATTATCTTGGCAAGATTTTGAGGGCAAAAAACCACAGAATTCAAAGTATGCAGCACAGGTCTTTACGAATTTTGAGTACGGAGCCTTTACAGATATTAAAGACGGCGTATTGATCATAGATTTACAATTAAAGGCTTATTTGTTGAAAAGTTCTTCATGGACGATGGGCATGCTTACAGAATATAGTCTTGCTCATGAACAACTGCATTTTGATATTACCAAAGCAATTATAGAGCGTTTTAAAAAGAAAGCCACTAAAATATTGTCGCTCGATAATTATGATAGTGAATTACAGCTATTATTTATTGAAATGTATCGAGAATTTAATCGTTTACAAAGGGAATATGATGCGGATAGTAACCATAGTATTAATTTTGTAGGACAACAAAAATGGCAATCGTTGATTTCAGAGGAATTGAGAGAAATACGATAACCACAAAAATTTTAATTAACAATGCGAAAATTATCAATGGAAGACCTAAACCGCTTGACTGTGGAGGAATTTCAACAAGTAGAAAAGTTTCCTTATGTGCTGATTTTGGATGATATCAGAAGTATGAACAACGTAGGGTCGGTATTTAGAACAGCAGATGCTTTTAAAGTAGAAAAGGTATTTTTGGGTGGTATTACAGCTACACCGCCACACCGAGAAATCCAAAAAACGGCTTTAGGAGCTGATGAAACCGTAACTTGGGAACATGTTGAAAACGTTTTGGCATTGATAAAGACACTTCAAGCAGAGGGATATATCGTAGCGGCAGTAGAACAAGTTGAAAATAGTGTATCTTTATTAAGCTTTGAACCCGAATTAGATAAAAAATATGCTTTTGTGTTCGGGAACGAAGTTTTTGGTGTAAATCAATCAGTAGTAGAGCAGGCTGATTTTTGTTTGGAAGTACCCCAGTTTGGCACAAAACATTCTTTGAACATTTCAGTCACTACAGGTATTATATGTTGGGATTATGTTAGCAAGTATTTAATTAGAAAAAATAATTAATATCAGTTTTTCAAAAACTTAACACGAAAAATTTTTTTGCTTTCAACCTTATTAATACCTTCGTCTCAATTAAATAACAATAATTTAATATTAAATTAATATTAATCATGAAATCAGATAAAAAGACTCTTGCCAACGAACTTTCAGCCCTTATATTAGGTAAACTTCATGGGTTAAATGAAAAAAGTGCTAAAAAATTAGTGAAAACTGTTGACAAATCAACAGAAGAGTTGGTGAAGAAATACAGTAAACTTCAGAAAGAAGAAGTTGATGAGCTAGAGAAGGAAGCTAAAAAAGAAGCTAAAAAAGCAAAAGAAAAAGCTGAAAAGGTAGAGAAAGAAAAGGCGAAAGCAGCAGCCAAAGCAGAATTAGCAGCAAAAATCGCTATCGTTACGGAAGATGGAGTAGTTGTAGAAAAGAAAAGTAAGCCTAGTAAGAAAAAAGTAGCTGAAACTTCGGAAGAAGTAGCGCCTGCTGAAACTACAGAAGCTTAATAATTACCGACTATCAAACAAATAAAAGAGTTTATCAAAAAATGACACCATTTTTGATAAACTCTTTTTGTTTTGTACTGTCGTTGTAATTCTTAACAGCTTTCTGCGACTTATTCCAAAACTTAAATAACTTTTAAACCCACACCATTGATGTCGAATATTTTAGAAGCCCACCATGTGGTAAAACGCTATGCAGGACACACTGCCCTGGATGATGTTAGTATAGAAGTACCAGCAGGCTCAATTTTTGGGTTGTTAGGCCCAAACGGAGCAGGTAAAACATCGTTGATACGAATTATTAATCAAATTACTGCTCCAGACGAAGGACACATCATGCTTCTCGGTGAAAAATTACAGCCCAAACACATTGAAGTAATCGGCTATTTGCCAGAAGAACGAGGGTTGTATAAAAAAATGAAAGTAGGAGAGCAGTTGCTTTATCTTGCCCAATTGAAAGGCATGAGCAAAGCGGATGCTACCGAAAAGTTGAAACACTGGTTTATAAAATTTGATATAAAAGACTGGTGGAACAAAAATGTTGAAGACCTTTCAAAAGGGATGCAACAAAAAACACAGTTTATCGCTACGATTGTCCATGAACCTAAATTAATTATTCTGGATGAACCTTTCTCTGGTTTTGACCCCATCAATGCTAATCTTTTAAAAGATGAAATATTAGAACTGAAACAAAAAGGG
Source organism: Arcicella sp. GW458-12-2-14-TSB2 (assembly GCF_059423785.1). Lineage (NCBI taxonomy): Bacteria > Pseudomonadati > Bacteroidota > Cytophagia > Cytophagales > Flectobacillaceae > Arcicella > Arcicella sp. GW458-12-2-14-TSB2. Next base: position 11,377 of record NZ_JBWKYN010000171.1, read on the forward strand.
ACAACCATCATTTTCTCTACCCACAGAATGGAGTCTGTTGAAGAATTGTGCGACCATATTGCACTCATTAACAAATCGAAAGTGGTGCTTCATGGAGCAAAGAAAGAAGTAAAAAATCGTTTCAGAGAAAACTCTTATACGATAGACTTCGTTGGCTCGTTAACCGAAAATCCTTTAGCTTTTGAATTATTAAATACTAAACCTTTGGACGATGGAATTACGCGAGCGAACATCAAGCTGGTAGAAGGCGTATCTGTAAACCAATTGATTGCCGTGTTGATTGAGCAAGTAGACCTTAAGGCTTTCAATGAAAATATTCCTTCATTCAATGATATTTTTATAAAAGTGGTGGGTGGTGAAGCAAACGACATTCTTTAAGAAACATTGCCAAATCCATTCAATCAGCATTCCTTTTAAAAAATCCCCACAACTATGAATAAGATTTTACTGATTATCCAGCGCGAATATATTACTAGAGTAAGAAAAAAATCTTTTTGGATTGCTTCTCTCTTGGTTCCCGTTCTGATAGCGGCAATATATGCCATTCCCCTTTATTTATTTTTGAATTCAAATGATACCAAAACGATTGAGGTAGTCGATGAAAGTAAGTTATTCAAAGGAAAACTTCAATCAGAAGACGATATTACTTTCAAATTTATAGATGGTTCATTTGAGCAGGCCAAGAAAAACCTCACAAAAAGTGGTGCCGATATTTTAGTGAACATCCAAAAGGATATTCTTGATAATCCGAATGGTGTAAAAATGGTAGGTAAAAAAAGCATTGGTTTAACTACACAATATAAGATTCAAGGAAAAATTCAGACAGAATTACGCAATATTAAACTGCTAAAAGCCAATATTGACTTAAAGGTATTGGAAGACAATAAGGTAAACGTAAATGCCAAAACCTATACATTGGATGATGAAGGTGGCGAACAAAGTAGTAGTTCGGCAGGAGCGATGATTTTGGCAGGTATTTTTGGTTTGATTCTCTATATCTCTGCGTTTCTATATGGTTCGCAAGTAATGAATGGTGTAATCGAAGAAAAAAGTAATAGAATTATTGAAGTGATGATTTCGTCGGTTCGCCCTTTTCAATTAATGATGGGTAAAATTGTAGGCGTTGGGTTAGTTGGACTTACACAATTTCTGTTGTGGGGTGTGCTTACTTTTGGAGCGTCAAGTGCCACTACGGCCATCATGTCCAATAAAATTCAGGAGAAAGTTCAGACCCTTCAACAATCTGGAGCAGGAAAGGATGAAATCAAAAAATATAAAGAAAATGTAAAAGATACGAATCCGTTATCTAGCATTTCACAAACCATTGACAACATATCGTTGGCAAAAATTATTATCTGCTTCTTCTTGTTTTATATGGGTGGATATTTGTTGTATAGTTCGCTTTTTGCTGCGATAGGCTCGGCTGTTGAGAACTCTACAGAAGCACAACAATTTATGTTTCCCGTTACGATACCTATTATTCTATCATTTATACTTGGTCAAGTAATCATTCAGAAACCAGATAGTTCAATCGCTTTTTGGGCATCTATGTTCCCGCTTACTTCACCAATAGATATGATGGTTAGGTTACCTTTTGGCGTATCAAATTGGGAAATTGCCCTATCTTTCGTATTACTTGTCCTTGGTTTTCTGGGTACAACATGGTTTGCTGGTAAAGTATATCGCGTAGGTATCTTGATGTACGGCAAGAAACCATCTTGGAAAGAGATTAGCAAATGGGTGTTTTATAAGGGGTAATATCGTTATTATCAATGATTTATCACTAGCGAGGGACTTAAGTCAAGTCCCTCGCTAGTGATAAATCATTGAATTTTATATTCAGTAAGGCAACCTATTTT
>NZ_JBWKYN010000172.1:0-13077 GCF_059423785.1 Arcicella sp. GW458-12-2-14-TSB2
TGGTAGAACTACCAATGATGAAAAGATAATTCATAACCAAAATCCTAACTATTTTGGTTGAAAGGCAAAGTAAAAATTATGTAAAACACAATCCCTAATTACTCCCCTCCAAACTCAAAGCATACATTGCAAATGACCCTAACCAATGGTCGCCTCCATAATTGCCATTTGCAATGTTGGGTAAGGTTTTTTGTAAAAATGTAGTAGCCTTTTCTTGAAATTGTTTCTTGCGTAAGTCTGTAGTGGGTAATTGCTTGGCTATGCCTAATAAACACCAAGCTTTGCTTAGTGCCAAGCCATCTAAATGTACAATCTGATAATCAGAACGGTCGCTTACAATGGGTAATTGCAATACATTTTTAAGCCCTTCTGCTGTGTAAAATTGATTGAACCATTTTTGAAATGCTTGTGGCGTTAATACTCTGCGCATCAAATCTGCAATTTCCAAACTGGGTGATAGGAAGTCAGTTCCGTCTGGCTCAAGGGTAGCTGCAACAGCTTTATTAGTGAGATAATAATCTTTGCTTCGTTGTACTAATAATTGCTCAAAGGATGTATTTTTAGTGGTACGAGCCCAATCTAACGCGAAAACCATCCCAAAGGCCGTATTAGGGTGTACACCTGTTCGATTAGGATAGGTTTGTTTAGGTAAGTATTCCGTCCATTTTTGTACAATTACTTGCGTCAATGGTTGTAAGCTTTTATGCCAACGTTTAGCCATTGGGGTATCCCAAGTCAATAATTCTTCGTCTAATTTGAGCAACCAAGCCCAACCGTAGGTGCGTTCAAAGCCTTTTGCAAGTTTATATTGGCTAAAGTAATCTGCTTCTTTTTGTAGATTTTCTGCTAAAAAACTGTTTTCTAATACCGCAATGATTTGCTGTGTTTCGGGTAAATTGGGGTAAGTCTTCAATATCTTTACCAACATCCAATGCCCATGAACGGAAGAATGCCAATCTAAACAACCATAAAAGGCTGGATGCAATTGTTTCGGACTTAGTGTTACTTCTTGTGCCGTTTCTATCGTATGATTGGGTTTGTTGGGATATTCTGTTTGAATACAATGTAGGGGGAGGTTTGCTAAAAATGAAGCTCCCTCGGCACTTAGTCCTACTTTTCTACCATCTTTTGATACCGTTAAATATTGATTTTGTTGTCCGTAAACTGATAATCTGCAAGCTAACAACGCAGTGAGTAATACATTTTTGATAATCATTGGTAAGGGTTTTAATTGTTGATTGGTTTATACTATTTTTGAATAAACATTGATAAAGTGTTATTAGAAAGGTATCGATACTATTTCTATTTTGCAAAAATTTTAATCATAAAGTAACCATTGCGACTAAAATATAAGAAAACAATAACCATATCATCCTTAAGATTTTGCACTAATACTGCTCCCCAATAATTTCTATCATCATTGATATAGATTTTGTCGAATTTTATTTTATGTTTGTAAATAGTAAATAGATTTTTCAAACGAATTAAACCACAAAATCAATGTATCAAAAACCGTCAGCTGCTTTTATCGGAGCATCATGGGTTGCCTTAGGCACAGGAATGGTAGGCTTTCTTATAGGACTTTGGAGATCGGAGATGTTACTTAATGAGATAGGATATTATTTCACCGTATTGATGTACGGACTTTTCTCTGTTATTTCTGTTCAAAAAAGTGTTCGTGACCGACTAGAAGGCGTTCCCGTTACTGATATTTACTATGGGCTGAGCTGGTTCTCTACTATTTTATCAATCCTCCTCTTAGTCGTTGGACTTTGGAATGCTACTTTGTTACCAAGCGAAAAAGGCTTTTATGCATTTGCTTTTTTACTCTCTATTTTTGGAGCCATTGCTGTTCAAAAAAATACCAGAGATTCTTTGAATGCTGAGAAGAAAGACTAATACAAGATTAAAATCGTAATAAATTCAATAATAATAACACTGTAGAGACACAGTGTTATTATTGTTTTATAATCCTCTAATTCTATGCTTCAAGAAACGTTTATCTTATTATTGACAAAGTATTCAAACAACCATGAGCTTATCAATGAGTTATGGTTGGAAATTGAGAAGCACTATTCAAGCAAAAAAAGATATTACCATACATTACAGCATCTTGATAACTTATTAATACAACTTAATAAAGTAAAAAAGAGCATTCAAGATTGGGATACTGTGCTATTCTCCCTTTATTATCATGATATCATTTACAATGCTTTAAAATCAGATAATGAAGAAAAAAGTGCTGAATTAGCTGCTAATAGCATGCAACAACTTGCTATTCCAGCTCAGATGATTGACGCTTGTAAACAGCAGATTTTAGCAACAAAAAGCCACTTGGTGAATCAACAACCTGATACCAATTATTTCACAGATGCTGACCTTTCTGTACTTGGACAAGACTGGGAAATCTATTTTGAATATTGTCAAAATGTAAGAAAGGAATATTCTTATTATCCCAATTTAATTTACAATGCTGGACGTAAAAAGGTACTAAAGCATTTTTTAGCAATGGAAAGCATTTATAAAACTGATTATTTCTTCAACGAATTTGAAAAACAAGCAAAACAAAACCTCATGAATGAATTAGAATTACTTTAATATTATAAACGACCTATCCTCTTATTATGACATCGACTAAAACCTATATTATTTTATTTATTTGCCTTGCTCTATTCGCAGTTTCTTGCTCAACAACTAAATCACAATTTGGAGTCAGTACCATTGATATTAGCACCGATACTACTCAATCAAAACAAGAAATTGCGAGAATTAGAAGTTTAGAAAACGAACTCTTTGATACAAGTACATTTATTGGCAAAGAAAATATTACCATAAAATATCGTCTATTTAACCCTAAATCTACTGACAAGTTACCATTAGTTATTGTATTCCATAGTGCAGGACGCCCCATAGGTGACGACAATAAAGCTCAGCTCGGAGTATTAGCCAAGCTTTGGGTACTTCCCGAAATTCAAAAGAAATATCCAGCTTATGTTTTAGCACCCCAGTTCTCTACCCGTTCATCAGATTATGCTTTAGATAAGCATCGAAATATCCTTACATCAACGCCTCGGAACAACTTACATACTGCTTTGCAATTGATAGACTCTCTAAAACAAAGTCTTAATATTGACACCACTAGAATATACGTGGTAGGGTTTTCTATGGGAGGCTCAACGGTGATTAATGCACTGTCTGCCAGACCAACATTATTTGCCGCTGGCGTTAGTATTGCAGGAATCCCACAGTTTGATAATAATGAGGAATTATCAAAAATTCCTATTTGGTTAATTCACGGTATTGATGATACGGAAAATCCTATCGATAGCGACGACATCTTTTATAAGGAGATTAGCAGTAACCATAAAACTAGATTTTGGAGACTTCCACAAACTACACACGACAATTTTTTTTAAGAAAAATCTTAGGAAAAACAATACCTAAGTGGTTGTTTAGACAAAGGAAAAAATAAAAATTTTCTGATATTGTACAAGTTGTAGTCGTGTCGTAACTTCAACTAATCATTACATTTTAGGCTTATACAACAATCAAACACTCTTTTAGCTCCTTATTTTAACAAAATCATGAACAAAATATTTTTTATTACTTTACTCTTGTGTTCATCTTTTACGGATACTGTGTTTGCCCAGACAGGTGCTTTAAAAACGAAAATTGAGCAAATTCTCCAAACAAAAAAAGCTACAGTAGGGCTAGCTGTTTATGGCCTTGAAGACAAGGATACATTAAGCATTCATAATACCACGCATTTCCCGATGCAAAGTGTCTTTAAATTTCATATTGCTTTGGCGGTTTTGAATGAAGTTGATAAAGGACGCTTCAGTTTAACCCAAAATATTTTTATCAAAAAAAGTGATTTATTACCCGACACATGGAGTCCGCTGAGAGAAGATTATCCTAATGGCAATATAAATGTTTCTTTAGCTAAAATTCTTGGTTATACTGTCTCTCAAAGTGATAATAATGGGTGTGATATATTGCTCCGACTTATCGGGGGAGAAAAGGTAGCTAATCGATACCTCCACAGTATTGGGATAAAAGATGTAGCAATCGTGGCAAACGAAGAAGCCATGCATAAAGATTGGGATGTACAGTTTTTGAACTGGACTACCCCACAAGCGACCATCTCATTGCTTAAAAAGTTTTATGAAAGAAAAATGCTGTCTCAGAAAAGTCATGATTTTTTATGGAAAATCATGGTTGAAACTTCAACGGGTAAAAACAGAATTAAAGCTCAGTTACCCTCAGGAACAATAGTGGCTCATAAAACAGGAACATCTGGCACTAATCAAGCAGGAATAACTTCCGCAATCAACGATATAGGCATTGTAACTTTACCAAACGGCAAACATTTTGCTATTTGTTTTTATGTAGCAAACTCTTGGGAGAATGAAGCAACTAATGAAAAGATTATAGCAGACATTTCTAAACTGACATGGGATTACTTTGTGGGTAAAACTAAAAAATAAGCTTCACGATGAGCAAAACCCGCAGACAATTAACACTTTTTATTGATGAACCTTTGGCTAAAGCTATTGAAGATATTCGTAAAACGTTTAATCCAAAGCAATATGCATTAATCAAAAGTCATGTAACGCTTTGTAGAGAAGATGAAATCGAAGAAATTGGAAAAGTAATACAAAATTTGTACAACCTAAATCATAACTATGTTACTATATCCTTTGATTCAGCCATTAGATTTGCACAAGCAAAAGGTGTTTTGATTCCTGCAAAAAGTGACAATGAGCAATTCCATCAATTAAGGAGCATTGTTTTACGAGGGATAATTGATAGTCCTAGGCAACACGACCCTCACATTACTTTAATACATCCCAGAAATGGTATTTGTACCGATAGTATATTTGAAGAAATAAAAAAGACTAAGCTTCCTACTAAATTGATATTCAAAGAAATTAGCCTGATAGAACAAACCGAAGGTCAAGTATGGAGGATCTTAAAAACCTTTGCATTAAAAGGATAAAATAATGAAAAAAATATTAGCTGGTCTATTCTTTGCAGCCCTTTGGGGCTCTGGCTCAGTTGCTACAAAAATAGGTTTAAAAGTTGCTCAACCACTTTTATTAATCACTACTCGTTTCTTTATTGCCGCATTGATAATGTTGGCAGTATCATTACTCATTAATAAAACACGTTTCCCCAAACAGCATGAATGGCTTCCGCTAATAATATGTGGAGTGTTGAGTATGGCTATTTATCCAAGTGCCTTTGTTTTTGCGATGAAACACGTTACAGCAGGCATTGGTACATTGGGTAGTGCCGCTTGTCCACTTATAATAAGTGTTTTAAATGCTGTGTGGTTACGACAAAAAATCACTTGGAATATCTGGGCAGGGCTTTTTATAGGCGTAGGTGGCGTAGCTATCGCTATTTATCCTTTATTATTAAAAGCCTATGCTACCCCTTTCGGAGTAATGTTATTAACATTCAGTATGTTGTGCTATTCAGTAGGAACGGTTTATTATCAAAGCATCAACTGGACATTACCTCGATTAAGCATCAATGGTTGGCAAGTATTATTCGGAGGATTGGTATTACTACCTTTTACTACTTATTTTTATGAAGCAAGTCTCAATACTATTGATATAAAATTTTGGATTTCCATTCTTTGGCTAGTGATTCCTGTTTCTATTTTAGCTATCCAACTTTGGTTATTCTTATTAAAAGTTGAACCTACACGGGCTTCACTATGGTTGTTTTTATGCCCTATTTTTGGCTTTTTATATGCATCCCTACTTACTGACGAGCCTATTACTATTTATACCGTAATTGGGACAATTTTAGTAATTGTAGGTTTGTATTTAGGTAAGAAAGAAAATATAGCCCCTAAAGATACAGAAGAGAATTAGGCTATTTTACCTCTCCTCCATTTTGGCTACATCATTTTCCAATTCGGCTACATTCCGTCAATGACATCTGATGAAATTTGTATTCAATTTTAAACATAAGAAAATGAAGACAATATTCATCACGGGAGCCTCAGCAGGTTTAGGAAAAGCCACAGCCAAACTATTTCAAGCAAAAGGATGGCAAGTAATTGCCACCATGCGAAACCCCGAAAAAGAAACAGAATTATCGCTATTAGAAAACGTAATCTTATTACCTTTAGATGTTATCAATCCGACCCAAATCAACGCGACTGTACAAAAAGCTATCCAATTAGCCAACATTGATGTCGTTTTCAATAATGCAGGCTATGGCTTAGTAGGTGCTTTGGAAGCTTATTCTGACGAACAAATTACTACCCAAATTGAAACTAATTTGGTGGGTGTTCTTAGAGTAACTAAGGCATTTATTCCTTATTTTAAAGAAAAGCAAGAAGGTCTTTTTATCACTACTACTTCTATTTGTGGGTTATCATCCAATCCGTTATCGTGTGTGTATAATGCCACAAAATGGGCATTGGAAGGTTGGAGCGAAAGTATTTCTTATGACTTAGCCCTCTTTAATATTGGTATTAAAACAGTAGCACCAGGGGGTATCAAAAGTAATTTCATGAATGTCATGCAGGTATCTTCAGATGAAAGTTATGATCGTTTAAACAACCGAATGACGGAACTATTTACCGATGGTACTTTAATGGAATTTACAGAGGCAACCCTCATTGCGGAGGTGGTTTATGAAGCTGCAACTGATGGTAAAGACCAATTGCGTTATCTTGCTGGCAATGATGCTAAAAGAACTTATCAACAACGATTAATCCAAGGAACGGAAGCATTTAGGATTGGTATGAAAAAATTACTACATCTACAGTCTTAGGTAAAAGTTATGAATTTCGAATGATTAATTGTGAATACAAATCGCTGATATACACTATTTAAATCATCGTGAAAACGTCATTTATTTACCTACGGCTACTTAATCATTTTGTTACATTTGTATTATTTTAATTCTTTGCAAAATGAAAAGAGAAATTGGTTTACCTACTGTGTTTAATTCTATCTCTGACCTCCACAAAGCCTTGGGGTTTCCTAAGCCTTTGCACCCGTTAATTAGTTTGGTTGACTATAGTGATATAAAAATAGCTCCTGACCAATTACCAACTTCTTTGTTACTGAATTTCTATAAAATATCTTATAAAACTAACTTGCAAGGAAAAGTAAAATATGGGCAACATTATTATGATTTTGATGAAGGTGGTTTATCTTTTGTTTCACCCAATCAGTTAATATCAGGCAATGAATCAGAGAAAGATTATGCTGGCTATACGTTGCTTATTCATCCAGATTTTATCAGGCATTATCCATTAGGAAAAAGCATTAAAAACTTCGGTTTCTTTTCCTATTCAGTCAATGAAGCACTTTTTCTTTCAGAAAAGGAAAAGCATACAATCATTGCGGTTTTTAAAAATATAGAACAAGAATTAACGGTTACCATAGATGATTTTAGTCAGGATGTAATGATAGCCCACATTGAAGTATTATTAAATTATAGTAATCGTTTTTATAAAAGGCAATTTATCACAAGAAAGGCGGTTAATAATGACTTACTAGCCCAATTAGAAAGTTTATTGAATGATTATTTCAATCATAAAACGGGTATTGAACATGGCTTACCTACTGTTCAATACCTCTCTGAAAAATTAAATGTATCTTCACGCTATTTAAGCGATATGTTGCGTGCATTAACGGGTCAGAATGCACAACAGCATATTCACCATCATTTGATTGAAAAAGCAAAAGAGATATTATCGACTAGTAATCTGACAGTGGCGGAAGTAGCCTATCAGTTGGGGTTTGAACATCCACAGTCGTTTAATAAAATATTCAAACAAAAAACTAACCTTACACCGATTGCTTTTAAGCAATCATTCAACTAATACTATGTCATATTGTAATGCAATAGAATTTATGTCGGAAGATAGAAAAGCTTTACACAAAGCCTATCACGACAAACTATATGGTTTCCCTATACACGATGATAACGAGCTATTTTGTCGACTAGTGCTTGAAATAAATCAGGCAGGATTGAGTTGGGAAACTGTTTTAAAAAAAGAAGCCTCTTTCAGAAAGGCTTATGATAATTTTAATATCGAAATTGTAGCGACCTATACAGAAGCTGACCGCGAAAGACTATTGGCGGATGCAGGAATTATTCGCAATCGCCTAAAAATAAATGCTGCCATAGAAAATGCCAAAACGATTTTAGTACTTCAAAAAGAATATGGTTCATTCGAAAAATGGTTGGAACACCACCATCCAAAAACAAAAGAAGAATGGGTAAAAATATTTAAGAAGACTTTTAAATTCACAGGTGGCGAGATTGTCAATGAATTTCTAATGAGTACTGGATATTTAATAGGCGCCCATTCCGAAAATTGTGCTATTCATCAAAAGATAATTGAGTCTAAACCAATGTGGTTAAAAACGATTTAAAGATTATATCGCAGAGATTTTTATAATATTCTCTGCATCCTGCTTTCTCATTATGGATGGTTTACTAAACTGGCTACAATATCTTGAATGGGAATAAATATTACTTTCTCAAGCATGATATAGAAAAACGAAGGTCTTAATTCATAATGGCCGTAGAATACAATATTAGGAATAGCAACACACGCAATCAGGCAATAAATAGTGATTTTACTTATTTCTTCTTTATTCACAAATTTATTAAGCTGGCTTAATACCAGTAAAAACAATGGGAAAAGGAAAGAAATACCCCTTGTTTGGTCAGCAACAACAAAAGCAGCCGCAGAAAAAACCAAGCATACGATTAAATAAAAAGGAATCTTTTTCAATCTAACTATCAGTAGAAAAACAAATAGCCATAACCCTTTGAATGTAAAGATGAATATACTGAAAAAAGAATGCTGACCCAACAAGTAGCCAAGGCTAAAGTCGTCTGGCAAGCTTGTTTTAAAGTTTGGCAGACTTAACAGCGTGTATTTTCCAATAAAATAGCCAATCACCGCCAATGGAACGGCACCATATATCATCAGCTTTTTGTTTTTTTGGTCTTGTAAAAACCACCAAAACCATACGGCTGGTACGGTTATAATCAATGTTCGTTCATTGGCAAAAATGGCACAGAACAAGCTAAAAGCAACGATAATTGGTTGGGTGCTATAAATTGAGATTAATATAAACAAGAAGGCAAAGGTATCTGCATGACCGAAGGTATCGCCTGTGGCAGTATTACTGAAATAACAATACGTACAAGCGATACAAAACAAGGCAGTATTGATAATGTGTCCTTTGTTTATTCGATACACTAATTTTACCAAAAGAAGCTGAAAAATAAAACTTATCAGTAATTGGATAAGATACATTTGCTTAGTGTTACTGATAGAAAGAAGTTTCATAATAACAGGTACCGTCAGCCTCAATGCCCTATTATAGCCATATAACACATTCCCTAAATAATCATTATTAGTAATATCCTTTGCTTGCATCAACATTACTCCCCACAAGCCTGTGTGTAAATCTCCTGTGTTAACAGGCGGATTTAATTGTACTGTCCAAACAAATAAAAAAAAGCTAAATACAATCCACCATATTGTTTTATTATGAAGTGTGTTTGATTTCACCTCTTCTATAAGTCTTGTAATGTTTTCTTGCATGCTTTATTTATTTCTAGGATTTTAGATTGTATCTATCAATTTTGGCAAAAATAGCTCATTTCCTGTTATGAAGCATACGTGTCTATCAATTAGTTTTAGGTGAAGAGGTAATTAAAAAAATAGTCTAAACCTTAGGCTTAGACTATTTATAACAATGAACTCATCTATTTACTGCTCTGTATAATGGAAAGTAAGTCCGCCATCCACATAATAAGTAGAGCCTGTTACATATTTTGCATCATCAGATGCTAAAAATGCTACTACTCCTGCTACATCTTCGGGCTCACCCAAACGGCGTAATGAAATATTGTTTTGTAGTATTCCTAGCAATTCTGGCTTGCTCAATAAATCTGCATTTATCGGTGTACGAATAGCACCGGGAGCCACATTGTTAATTCTAACATTCATAGGGCCTAATTCAACCGCTAAATTCCTCATGACCATTTGCATGGCTCCTTTGCTGGCACAATAAGCCGTGAAATTCGGGAAAGGTAACTCTTCGTGTACAGAACTATTATTCACAATTACACCCACTACGTTGTTTTCTCTCATATAACGCACAAACGCTTGTGTCAGGAAAAACATACCTTTCAAGTTGATATTCATTACTGTATCATAGTCTTTTTCGGTTACGTCCCAGAAAGGTGCATTAATCTCTACGCCTGCATTGTTCACCAAAATATCTAGTTTCCCAAATACCTCCACACTTTCTTTAATCATGGCATATACTACTTCCACTTTCGAAATATCACTTTGTATAAAATGTACCTTTGCTCCTGTGGCTTCTATTTGTCGCTTGGTTTCGGCTACGTGCTCATCATCGTTTCTGCTATTAATTACTACGTTTGCTCCTTCTTGTGCAAAGCGAACGGCTATCGCCCGACCAATCCCTTTACTACTACCTGTTATTAAAGCTACTTTCCCTGAGAATCTTGACATGGTATTTTGTAAGTTTAGTTGATATAATTTTAAAATAAACTGCTTGTATTTTCATAAAAATAGTCAAAATCCTTCGTTAAAAAACATATTTCCATATTAGGATTAAATTTTAATCTTGTATTTTCATAAAATAAAATCAGTACTTATTTAACGAATTTTATTTTGAAAAATTTAAAGCACTATTTTCAAGGCGTAGGATTCTCGGAAGAAGATTTAGAGCTTATCATGAATTCTTTTAGCTTAAAAGAATTCAAAAAGATGAATATTTTATCGAAGAAAACAAAATAAGTAAACACTTAGGGTTTATTGCCTCTGCTTTGCAGTTAATGAAGGTAATGCCCAAACAGAATTATTTGCGACAGTCATTCCTACTTTTCCAGTAGTTACGTTGGCAGGATTTATCGGAAGTACACTATGGTTGATTTGGTAAATAATTATTGGGTTTAAGTTTTTGAAGATTAAACTTTAGTCGAATTTCAACGATAATTTGAACTATGAAACACAATTGAACATTATGATTAAAGAGTTTCATACTCATTCATCATTCTAAAACCGTTCAATTACTTATGTCACAATTATTTAGTTCGATAAAAATTAAGGAGCTTACTTTAAAGAATCGTATCGTCGTTTCTCCGATGTGCCAGTATTCGTCCATAGATGGTTTTGCAAACGATTGGCACTTTGTCCATTTAGGTAGTAGAGCCGTTGGTGGAGCAGGGTTAGTCATTACTGAAGCAGCCGCTACTTCACCAGAAGGCAGAATTTCACCCGATGATTTAGGCATTTGGAAAGATGAACATATAGAAGGCCTACAGAGAATAACGACCTTCATCAAAGCAAATGGTGCAGAAGCAGGTATTCAGTTAGCCCATGCTGGCAGAAAAGCAAGCACTGCCTCGCAATGGAAAGGAAGTAAATTGGTGCCGATAGAAGAGGGTGGTTGGCAAGTAGTAGCACCAAGCGAAATTCCTTTTAATGATGCTTATGGATTACCCAAAGCCTTGACACAAGCTGAAATTCAACAAATTGTAATAGATTTTAAAAATGCTGCCGAAAGGGCTTTGAAAGCAGGATTTAGCGTTGTTGAAATTCATGCGGCACATGGTTATTTGATTCACCAGTTTTTATCACCATTGAGTAATCAACGTACAGACGAATACGGAGGAAGTTTTGAGAATAGAATACATTTTTTGTTGGAAGTCGTTGAAGCCGTAAAAACTGTTTGGCCAGATACTTTACCTTTATTCGTAAGAATTTCGGCTACAGAATGGGCAGAAGGAGGTTGGAATCAAGAGGATGCTATCAAGCTTTCAGGCATTCTTAAAAATGTGGGTATTGATTTAATCGATTGCTCAACAGGGGGAAATATCCATACTGCTAAAATTCCAGTAGGCCCTGCTTATCAAGTGACTTTTGCTGAAAATATCAAAAAACAAACGGGAATTCTTACAGGTGCAGTAGGTTTGTTAACTAGTTCGACTCAGATAGAATCAATCCTTGTAACAGGTCAAGCTGATTTAATCTTTTTAGCACGTGAATTACTCCGTGACCCATATTTCCCATTAAGAGCAGCGGCGGAATTAGGACAAAAAGATGTACAATGGCCCGTACAATATGAGAGAGGAAAATTTAGATAATAGTAGAACGAGTTTTCAACTCGTTAAAAATCTGATGTTGTTCTCACAAAAAAATTGTTGATGAGAACAGTGCCAGATTAATATCTTCTTACTCAAAATAAGACCATTTTAACAGTAATAAATAATAGCTACAATATGAAGAAAGTCATTTTACACTTTGTCATAATAGTCTTCAGTTTATCCTGTAAACAGGACTACAAAAAGTGTGAATTTAAGCACTCTAATATTGAAATGGCAGTATATAATGACATTCTTATTGAATTAACTGAACATCATTTTTATTATAGATTTTTGGGTAAAGAGGGTGAGGCAATAATGGCTAAAAATTATAACCCATCTATAGATTCTCTACAATTAGCGAATCACATAATGGAAGTTCAAAACAAACTTTTTGGAGATACTTTAAGGTTTCGTACTATCTATTTATATGATACTCTTAATCGGGATTTCGACTTTAACAATTATAAAATTAGTAGTAACATTACTATTCAGCTAGATAAATTTTCAAAGGAGTTTTCAACTAATAAAGCATACCTATTAGAGATTATTAATCAACCTAAATTAAACTATAATGCTGAAAGTTTTCATTCTTGTACTTTTAAAGTAAAGTCTATCCGTGATTTCAAAGTAAAAGATCTAGATACCGAAATTGGGATTATTAGCTTTTCCAAAATTGTCTTTAATCATAATAAAAACGAAGCTATTCTTATTTGTAATTACTATGGGGGAGGATTGAGTGGCAAAGGGTATTTTTTACATGTAAAAAATATAACTAATTATTGGAAGATTGTAGATTATCATAAAACATGGACTTCATAAATATTATTAAACATGAGTCATCCCGAATTTTGGGCAAAATTTGTCCACAAGATATTGTGAATGGCTATTCTTATTCTGTAAATC
>NZ_JBWKYN010000173.1:0-12873 GCF_059423785.1 Arcicella sp. GW458-12-2-14-TSB2
GTAATTAACTAAAAGCTAATAGTAGGCTTTATAAAGAATTGATTACGAGCTTATTATTACTGAAACATAAAAAATTCAAAGATTTTAAAGTACAACATTCTTTTTTACTCAATATCATGTATAAAACAACCGAGATTGCTTCTTCAGAAATTATTTCAGATAATCCTGTTCATCAACGATTATTATTCCCTTACATTGAAGCCGCTAAAATTGTTTCTGGAAACTTATTAGAAATTGGCTGTGGAACAGGAAGAGGAGTGGCTGTTTTGGCTCCGTCTGTTTCAAACTATACAGGCGTTGATAAAAATGAGCCTTTGATGAATCAATTGACGGCTCAATACCCTACGTTCAAATTTATCGATATGTTTTTACCTCCATTGAAAGGATTGGCCGACAATACTTTTGATTATATCGTTACTTTTCAGGTAATCGAACACATAGAAGACGATAATGAATTCATCAAAGAGGCTCATAGAGTATTAAAAC
Organism: Arcicella sp. GW458-12-2-14-TSB2; assembly: GCF_059423785.1. Taxonomy (NCBI): domain Bacteria; kingdom Pseudomonadati; phylum Bacteroidota; class Cytophagia; order Cytophagales; family Flectobacillaceae; genus Arcicella; species Arcicella sp. GW458-12-2-14-TSB2. The sequence goes on from NZ_JBWKYN010000173.1 coordinate 487, forward strand.
CGGGTGGAAAGCTTATTTTGACAACCGTTAATAAGAAGTACTCGCTTTCAAGAAACCCTTGGCATGTAAGAGAATACCTAGCTTCGGAACTTAAAAATCTTATTCTCAAGCATTTTGCCAGTATCAAAACACAAGGGGTGCATGGTAATGAGAAGGTAATGAGCTATTATGAAGAAAATAAACGCTCTGTAGAAAAAATTACCCGATTTGATATTTTTAATTTACAGTATCGTTTGCCTAGATGGATGTTGCAGATACCTTATGATATTGCGAACAGAATGAGCAGAAATCTTATCCAACAATCAGATAATCAACTAGTAACAGGAATTACGTATCAAGATTATTTTTTATCTGATGATGCAGAGGAATGTTTTGATTTTTTTTATATAGCAACTAAATAAAATTTGTAAAAAAAAGTTCTATATTGCATTGTGCTTAATGATATAAAAAATTAGGCACAATTCTTTTTTGTTAAGATTAACAAAAGGATTATTCTTATCCGCCGCTGAGTTAAAATCCAAAAATCTAACAAATTAATTATCAATGGTCAAAACCAGTTTTTTTAACCAAGTAATAGGCATCTTATTATTGGGTTTTATTTTATTTGCATTTACGCCATCAAATAAAATTAATCGATTTGTATTTAATGTAGACTATGAAAAAAAAGTACAAGTTGGCGATGATGTAAGCTTTATCTTCCGTGTCGGAGATAATGTGCATAGAGTAAAAGTATATTCTGATAATAAAAGTTTAGGCACAGCTATGGTCGAATCGAACAAGGCCGTATTCAGGTTCCTTTTCAGTTATCCGGGTGTCAAACAATTAAAATTTGTTGGAATATCTGCTAGACATGATACTGTCAATGTATCATACGGACAAATCGTAGTGTCTGGTAAAACATTTGATAATAACGTTACAATTCTTGAACGCAATAATACAGGTAGGAATAACAAGCTATCTGCATCTATTGATGATAATCTATCTCGTGATAGAATGCTACCGAGTTATCAATATTCAGATAATTTTACTACTTCCTTCAAGTTCCCTCCTACTCCAAATGAAGACCCTATTCTGGGAACTAACCAAAATGTTTATACAACAGCCATTGGACACCCTACGGCTGACGAAGCTCGTAATTTCATTTTGGACATCAGTCAAGATGCTCAGTATTTATCTCAAAAGTATCAAGTTCCTGCCAGCATAATCATTGCAATGTCTGCCTTAGAAAGCGGTTATGGCTTTAGTCGAAATGCAATATACGCTAATAACTTCCTTGGCATCAAACAATGGTGGGGAAATCCTTCTAATGCATATCAGCTAAAAGGGCAACCTGATGAAAATCAAGGCAAAGTAGGCATTATAAGAGTTACTGACAATGGACAATATATTTATGATGAAGAAAATCGTCCTGATAACTGGTACAAACGATTTAATTCGAGAAGAGATTGTATGACTTTTTTGGTAGAAGAAATTTTCATGCACAAAACAGGGCAATGGAAACGTGATTATAGCGACATTCCTAGATTTTATAGAGGACAATTAGCGGCAGGAGTAGAAAAATATTCAGCAGCATATACTTTTGTTTATTCAATTGGCGAGAAAGGGTATTCTCATAAAGGTGGTAAGTATTATGCTGATAGAGTGATGAAGTTAGTTGATAAATATAATTTAATCGCTTATGATTAATTTAGAGCGTGTTTTAATAATCTACGCTCTAAATTAATCAGTTTGTCTATAAATCAGCGATATAAGCTTTGCCTCCTAGCCCTCTCATTTGGCGTGTGATAAAGCTGGTTCTTCGTTGAACATACTTTGAAGGATTCGTAATTGAAAATCTATTAGGACTTGGCAAAACGGCTGCGATTCTCGCAGCTTCTGTTCTAGTGATTGATTTAGCACTGTGCCCATAATAGCGCAAGGATGCGGCTTCAACCCCAAAAGTCATTTTCCCCATTTCAGCCACATTCAAATAAACTTCTAAAATTCTTTGTTTGCCCCACACGATTTCGATTAAAAATGTAAAATACACTTCTAATACTTTTCTGACATAGCTACGTCCTTGCCAAAGAAAAACGTTTTTAGCAACTTGTTGCGAAATAGTACTTGCTCCTTTTATTTTTTTTCCTTTTAAATTGTAGCGAAAAGCGCCCCACATCGCGTTGAAATCAAAACCAAAATGCTGAGGAAATAGCTGGTCTTCAGAAGCTACTACAGCCAAGGCTGCCTCTTTAGATATATTTTCATAAGGTTCCCAATCTGAATGAATTTCCGAATCTCTTCCGTTAAACAATGCTGTTACTTTACGGTCTATCATAGTGGGAGTTACCCAAATAGGAACAAACTTTAATACCAATACCCATGCTAGAGTAATGGAGATAAAGTAAATCACGAACTTAATAAAAAGGGAAGCTATATATTGAAAAATGGGATGGCGTCTATTAAATATCCCAAAGGTCTTCCAGGAAGATTGAAATAAATTGGGGTTTAAATTTGAGTTCTCTTCTGGCGGAGGAGTTCTGAACGTATTTTTTGCCATGTAATATCACGATTAATTTTTATTAACGATCTATTCCTTTCTATTTATCCATCAATAAGCAGTAGGTAGAAAGGATTATAATACAAATTTACGATGTTTCGTAGAAACGTATTTCTGATTAATAAAAAAGAGTTTAAAATTTAAGCAATAAATAAATCTGAGGCAATTCTATCTACAAACAATTTCCCTTTTTCCGTAATCAACAGCGTATCATCTTTAAGATAAATTAGTTTTTCTACAAACTGACCTGCAAGCATATCTTTTTGATAATCAAGAAAATTATTTCCTAACAATTGATTGAGCTTTTCTACATCACATCCCCACTTCGTTCTCAGTCCTGTGAGTAAATATTCATTGATTCTATCTTCGTTAGTCAGCAACTCGATGGTGGTTGGTACAAGACCTTTATCTAACGATTTTAAATATTGAGCATTATTAGCAATATTATATTGGCGACTTTGATGGTTGAAACTATGAGCCGAAGGGCCAACTCCTAAATATTCTTCTTGTTTCCAATAACTAGTATTATGTCTTGCATATTGATTATTCCGGGCGAAATTAGAAATCTCATATTGCTCAAAACCATTATCAGCTAAATGTTTGACTAATATTTCGAATTGTTGACTAGCAAATTCATCATTGATTACTTCAATCTTTCCTTGTTTTAGCCATTTCCCAAAAACAGTTTTAGGTTCTATTGTCAAACAATAGGCAGAAATATGATTAAGCCCTAGGTTAGTAGCTTTCAGCAAGTCATTTTCAAAAATAGCGTGACTTTCCGAAGGAATAGCATAGATTAAATCGACGGTCAAATTATGAATACCGCTATCTTGAGACAATTTAACACAAGTTTCTGCTTCTTGAGCAGTATGAATCCTATTGATTTTCTTTAGATGATTTTCATTAAATGATTGAATCCCAATACTCAGTCGGTTAATCCCAAATTGCTGAAAAAGCATTATTTTATCTTTTGTCAAATCATCAGGATTGGCCTCTAAAGTAATCTCAGCTCCCTCATTTACGCTAAAACATTGATAAATCGTTTCGAAAATCAAGGCTAAATCATGCTCATCCAACAATGAAGGCGTACCTCCACCGAAATAAATAGTGTCTAATTGTTTATGTTGAAGATAATCCCTTTGAAGTTTTATTTCTTGGCAAATCGCTATGATGATTTCCCTTTTTAACTTTAACGAAGTGCTAAAATGAAAATCACAATAATGACAAGCTTGTCGGCAAAAAGGAATGTGGATATATAAATGCAAGTGTCTACAGCTTTAAAGATAACAACTTTAAGGCAATTAAATTTTTATATAATATTGAAGCTGTTTAAACTTTCCCTTTCGGGTTAAACTAAGTCTTTTAAAATAGCTTGTTCCAAAATTTACTCAACGTAGCGATGCTATGCTTCCCAAATTTTAAAAAAATCAATTTAAAAATACAATACTTTCACCTTAGAAACGGAAAGTTTAAACAGCTTCATTAATTACTCTGGCAAAAAGGTTAAATAGCTCAAGTCTTTTTCTTGAAACATTTCGTTGGCTAAATCTTGTAATTGACTAGCCGATACTTTCTTTATTTGCTCAAATAAATAATCAAGACTATCTATTCTATCAATGTCTAAAAGGCTTTTGGCCATCATCAGCATGAAACTCATATTCCCTTCTTCCGACATCGCCATTTGCCCCATCAACTGGTCTTTGGTATTTTGTAGTTGCGTTTTTGTTAAGGTAATATCTCTCAACTTTTTCAACTCTTTCAAAATCAAATCGTTTACTTTATTCAATCGTTTTACTTCGGTAGCAAAATAAATTCCCCAATATCCCGTATCAATAAAAGGCGTATAGCCAGCATCAATGGCATACACCAAGCCATTGCGTTCGCGTACAGCTAGATTCAACCTTGAATTCATCCCAAACCCTCCTAATAAATTGACCAACATAAAGAAAGGCAATCGCTTATCGTCAGCCAAGGCAAATGATGTTCGTCCGATGGCAACGTGGGCTTGCGTAATACTTCTTGTAATGCTGATATTCTGAGGTTTATAATCTGCTGGAGGAATCCTGATTAAATTGGAAGATTTAGCAGGAATATCTTTTAAAAACTTCTCAACCAACTGTATTACTTTTTTAAAAGGCAAATTACCGATAGACGAAAAAATAACGCGTTCAGTATCCAAGTTTTCAGCGATAAAGTCGAATAAATCTTTTTTATTGAAATTTGAAACGCTTTCTTGATTCCCCAAGGTATTTTTCCCCAATTGATGATTAGCAAAGACAATTTCATCAAAATCATCTTGAATAGCATCTTCTGGTGAATCATAATACATTGCCATTTCTTCTAAAATAACGCCTCGCTCACGCTCTACTTGTTTATCTGGAAAACTAGCATTAAAGGTAATATCTGCTAATAATTCTAACGCACGTTCATAATGAGGCGTCAGAATAGAAGCATGAAAACAGATTTTCTCTTTCGTTGTATAGGCATTCAACTCTCCTCCAACTATTTCTAATCGGTTGATAATCTGTAATGAAGTACGCTTTTTAGTACCTTTAAAAGCCATGTGTTCCCAAAAGTGAGCCAAGCCTTGTTGATGAGCTTTCTCATCACGGCTCCCCATATCCAACATGATTCCAATGTGTGAAATTGCTGTATGTGTTACTTGTCGATGTACTACTCTAATGCCATTCGATAATCTATATTCTTGTATTTCTAACATGCGTATCATTTACGAGCAATTTTATAAATAATATATTGCTCGTTTTTTATAAAATATAATCTAATTTAAATACAAAGTTAAGTAATTTTAAGCCTTGTTATATCATAAAACAAATAGTGTTAAAATATTCGTTCATAGCATGGTATGCTAGTGAGATATAGCTATTATTTACGAAACAAATCATTCTCATTTTTATTTAACCCAATTCAAGGTAATTTTGTGCAGAAATCTATGAAATTTATTTTCATTTGATTCAAAAGTTAAAACAAATCACTATCCACCAATTATTTAATAAAATGAAAATCGGTTTTGATGCTAAAAGAGCTTTCAACAATAATACGGGTTTAGGAAATTATAGCCGATTTATCATTGATGCTCTATTAAAATATAACGCTGAAGATACTTATTTTGCCTACACGCCTAAGGTAAACACAGCTCCCTTTACAGAAAAATACCTGAAGACTCCCTCCCTTAATTTCACTATCAGAATGCCAACTTTCAAAAAACTGAAATCTTTTTGGAGAAGTTTTTTGATTACCGCTGACTTAAAAAAAGATGGTATTGAAGTGTTTCATGGGCTTAGTAATGAACTACCTATTGGTTTAAAAAGAAACAATATCAAAGCTATCGTTACCATCCACGACTTAATCTTTGAGCGTTATCCCAATTTATACCCCGCCTTTGATAGGTTTATTTACAAATTAAAATTCAAGAAAGCTTGTCAATATGCAGATTTGGTTATCGCTGTTAGTGAACAAACCAAACGGGATATTATTGAATACTATCAAATTAATCCAGAAAAGATTGCCGTAGTCTATCAAGATTCGGATAATGTTTTCAAGGAAAAGCTTAGTGAGGAAGATATTGAAGCAAGTAAAGCTAAATACAATATTCATAAAAAATACCTCCTCTGTGTAGCTACTATTACTGAACGAAAAAACCAATTATTACTCGTAAAAGCATTCCATAAATTACATCTTTCAGACTATGAGTTAATATTGGTAGGAGGAAAATCAGCCTATCAACAACAGCTTGAGGATTATATTTCGGAATATTCACTTACAAATGTCAAAATATTCAATAAAGTTCCTTTTGCAGACTTACCAGCTTTGTATCAAGGGGCATCCCTCTTTGTTTACCCTTCGGTATTCGAAGGCTTTGGTATTCCAATTCTAGAAGCCCTACATTCGGGGGTTCCTGTCATTGGGGCTACGGGTTCATGCTTGGAAGAAGCGGGGGGGAAAGGTGCTTTATATGCAAACCCCGAAGATGTAAACGATTTGTCGAGCAAGATTTTGCAAGTGTTATCCAACAAAAAAATGCAGAAACAAATGGTTTTAGATGGACAACAACACATCGCCCAATTTTCGGCTGAAAACATAGCCTTGCAATTACAATCACTTTATCAGCGTGTTTTATCATAACAATCTTTTAAAATTATTACAATGGACTTTTTACCTAAAAATATCAATGATTATTCGGAAAACCATACTTCCCCAGAAAGTGAATTATTAGCTAATCTCAACAGAGAAACACACGCTAAAATTCTTCAATCTAGAATGCTTTCAGGGCATTTACAGGGACGAGTTTTATCGATGTTTTCCCATATGATGCAAGCTAAAACTATCTTAGAGATTGGTACTTATACAGGTTATTCTGCATTATGTTTGGCTGAAGGATTAGTTGAGGGTGGAAAAATTATAACGATTGATATCAATGAAGAATTGGAGAGCTTTACAAAACAATTTTTCTTAGCCTCTGACTATGCAGCAAAAATAGATTATAGAATTGGGGATGCCGCTGAAATCATTCCGATGCTTGAGGAAACATTTGACCTTGTATTTATTGATGCTGATAAAATGAGCTATCAAAAATATTATGATTTGGTATTTGATAAAGTACGAAAGGGCGGTTATATCATCTCTGATAATGTACTTTGGAGTGGTAAGGTAGCTAACACGGAGCCTAATAAAAAGATTGATAAGGATACCCAAAACTTGTTGGATTTCAACAAGATGTGTCATGAAGACCCAAGAACTGAAAATATCCTGATGCCTATTAGAGATGGATTGATGGTTTGTAGGAAGAAATGAGGAGACTTTAGGACTAGAGGACTTTAGGATTTTTAGACTTAAGACGCTAGACAAAAGATGTGCTTGCAGATTATATCTTATCTCTAACATCTTAAAGTAAACCGTGTTAAAGTCTAACGTCTCAAAGTCTTATATCTAGCGTCTTAAAGTCCAGAGTCCTAAAGTCCTCCAGTCCTAAAGTCTCCTCATTTTTTAATCAATATCCTCTGCCCTACGCTTACTGAGAAATTCTTGAGATTATTCCATTTAACAATTTGCTCTACAGTAACACCATATATTTGTGAAACCTTGAACACTGTTTCTCCTACTTTCATGATATGGTATATATTGTTTTCAACAGGTTTCACTACATTCTTAATAGGTTTAGGCGTAACAGTTTCGTAATCACTCGTTTCAACCAGTTTGCCACTATTTTTAGAAAACCATAATTGCTGGTCTATTTCTACAGTATTGGTAGTTAAATTATTCCACGCTTTAAGGTCAGCCACAGTTACTCCATGTAGTTTAGCGATGCTATAAAGCGTCTCGCCAGCATTTACAGTATGGATATTTCTAGAAGCACTCTTAATAGCTTCCATATTTTTTCGGTCAACTTCTTCTTTCGTAATTATTCTAGGGATTTCTACCTTAGCATTTGCAGGGTCATCTTTTGTCAGAACTTTACTAGGGTTATTAATAATAGTTGGTGTTTTATCAGTCGTTTCTTTAACCTTTACATCAGCAACTTTCTCATCTTTTTTACCATCCAATTTCTTTTCACTCTCATAAGCTCCAGAAATGGGCGTAATCCTCACTTTATACACTTTGATAACTTGTCCTACACGTAGTTTTTCATCAAGCCTTAAATCATTCAAGGTTAAAAGTTCGCCTATCTTCATATCATATAGTTGGGCTATTGAGAAATAAGTATCTTTTGCCAATACTGTATGATTTTTCAATTCTTTAGTTACTATTTTTTCTTCTATAATAATTTTCGGAGGGCCTGCAGGGTCTGTAAAAACTGGTCTCGTTTTATCGCTGACTTGAGTATTATCTTTTGCTACAGGTACTGTACTTTCCTTAGTCGTAACTTTATTGTCAACCACTCCCGTCCCTGAAGGTTTATTATCTTTAGTGGCAACTTCGGTTGGCTTCTCCTCCTTTGGTTTATCAAGAATTACGACAGACTTAGTAGTATCTACTTGTTTGGGAGGCGTCGATATGATAACTGTTTTCTCCACAGGGTTTACTTTAGGCATTTCCACATATTGAATCGGTGTATCTGGCCTTGTATCAATCAACCATAGTAATCTTCCTTTTTGCAAACGCTGTAAGGAAGCTATTCTATTTTTTGCCATTAAGTCTTCAAGATAAATGCCATACATCTGTGAAATAGCCCAAAGTGTTTCAGTATCCTGAACAGTATGATAAGCCACCATTGCTTTATGGTCTTTTTTCTTTAGGTAATACACTTCGTTAGGAATAATTCTGCTATCAATATCTAAATCATTGTATTTCAAAAACCTATGTAAATTGATATCTGCTCGGTTCGCTATACTTTCTGGCGTATCCCCTTCGATAGCCATTATGCCTTTCTTACCATTAATTTCAAAATAAATAGGTTCAGTTTTACTATTCCCTTGCGTGAGACGCACCAATACAGGAAAACCTAAATCATTCGTACTGTTTTTATTACCATCGTTCTTCTGATTGGCATTATTCTGACTCAATTCTTTATACTTCTGAGTAGTCATCGGTACATATACAATATAGTCTTTGTCTTTAGGTACTGATGTACTTTTTAACCAAACATTATTCACTGCTATCACCGAAGGAGCTACCGATAATTCATTCGCTATTTCAGTAATGCTCTTGCCTCTACTATTACTGTATTCATATAAAAAGTCACTTTTAGCATTATTTTTCACTTTGTTGTATTCAATCTCTAATAGATAACGATGAGCCAAAAAACGAAGTAAATACCAATCTGTAGTGTTTGTAACCGTAATTTCTTTTTTATTTGCCCAGTCTGTAGCAGGATGGTTTTTGATAGCCCCTTGTCCAATACGGTAAGAAAGTACGGTAGTCATCCAATTGTTTAACAACGAATTGCTTCGGTTCAGATAAACCGCTGCTGCTTTAGTAGATGCCGCAAGATGTTTTCTTTCATCCACGATTCCATCTACCCTCAAGCCTATTTCTTTGGCTGTTTCGCTTTTAAACTGCCAGTAGCCAACTGCTCCAGAAATCGAAATAGCATCTGGATCAAAAACACTTTCTTGCACACACAAATACTTTATTTCATCGGGAATGCCAGCATCTGCTAAAATCTTTTCTATGACTGGAAAATGTAGTGCCATTTTATCCACCAGTACATCAAGGTATTTACGATTGTTGTTCAAACTCTGTATTTCTTTTTCAATAATACCCTTAGCATAACTATCATATTTTACATTGATAGAACCAACTTTAATACTACGAGGCAAAGACTGAGCTCTAGATAAAGTATAAGAAAAAAGCATTAAAACTACCAAAAAATACTTGTTCATAATTTAGAAATTCTAAGAGAAATAAAATGAAAAGAGTAAGCTTTCATCCTATTTACCACATAATTAATTTATTTTCTTGAGTTGTAATCTAATAAAGATTAATAGCTTATTATTAAAATAATGAAGATAAAAAATTTACCTAAAGTAACATTAAACCTTCAATATTTAATTATCTCAATAAAGATATGAAAAAATACCTTTTCTTAAATTAGTGGAGTATGAAGGGTTAATTATGCTAATTTCAGTCATTACATTAAATTTTACTGTAATTTTGCATTGAAGCTGTTTAAACTTTCCGTTTCTTAGGTGAAAGTATTGTATTTTTGAATTGATTTTTTCAAAATTTGCGAAGCATAGCATCGCTACGTTGAGAAAATTTTGGAACAAGCTATTCTAAAAGACTTAGTTTAACCCGAAAGGAAAAGTTCAAACAGCTTAATTATCTAAGGTGCTAAATGCATCCCAAGATATAAACGAAAATAAAAATTTATTATGATATTGATAGAAGACACCGTCATTAGCGACGACATTATCGAAAAGTTCTTCGTTTGTGATCTTATCAAATGTAAGGGTGCTTGTTGTGTGGAAGGTGACCTAGGAGCTCCGCTTAATGATGATGAGCTATCTATTATGAATCAGGTTTATCAGGAAGTAAAGCCTTATCTCTCGCAAGAAGGAATTAAAACGATTGAAGAAGAAGGCATTTATGTAAAAGATTGGGAAGGTGATTATTCAACACCTGTAATCAAAGGCAGGGAATGTGCCTATGCTATTTATGATGATAGAAATACCTTGAAGTGTGGGATAGAACAAGCTTATTTTGATGGAAAAATTACTTGGCGAAAACCAATTTCTTGTCATCTCTACCCTATCAGGATTACTAAGTACGAGCATTATGAAGCCCTTAATTACGACCGTTGGCACATTTGTTCTGATGCTTGTTCTCATGGCGAACAACTGGGCGTTGAGCTATATAAATTTCTAAAAGAACCTTTAATCAGAAAATATGGCGAAGCTTGGTATCAAGAGCTTTTGAACGAAGCAAGAGACAGGGAACAGTTGTAAGATGAAAAACAATTTTGTGGATATCTATGAAGTAGTCAAGCTGATTCCATTCGGCAGAGTAAGCTCTTATGGCGCTATCGCTGAATACTTGGGTGGAAAGGGTGGTGCTAGAATGGTTGGTTGGGCAATGAATGCCTCTCATACTGACGATTCAATACCAGCACACAGAGTGGTGAATCGTAATGGTGTATTAACTGGCAAAGCTTTCTTTGGTGGCAACAAAATGCAAGAATTACTTGAAGCAGAAGGAATTATTGTGAAAAACGATAAGATTCAACATTTTAAAGAACTCTTCTGGTCTCCTACAAAAGAATTATTATAAAAAAAGAGCCATTTTTCGCATGAGAAATGGCTCTTTTTTTTAGCTTCTCGGCATCATCCGATAGGTTACATTTACTTTCTGGGTATCTTCATCCACAATTCCAGCATAAAAGCCAGCAAAGACAACCGCAGTTTGAATATCAATTTGACTTAAGTCTTGAATATTCCATTTTACTTTTTTGGCATCAATGGCAAGATGTAAATCCAAATGGTTTTTATCAGTCGTAACGATATCCCATTGTATTTCTTCTCCATCTTCAAAAGACATCAATAGTTTGGAATCATCATCCTTCAATGTCCAAGTACCATGGTGAATTTTACCAGCGCCATCCGTATAATCTACTTCTTCATCACTTGTTAATCTGAAAGCCTCTTTTGAATAATCATGTAAATTAGCGGCTACTCCTCGTTCGTATAATACATTTCTACGAGCATCAGCTTGGTAATTCACTACATTTATTATCCAACTTTTAGCTAACATTGCTGTAAGTAAGGCATTGCTTTTGTGGGGTAGTACAGCTTGTTGAATCTCGTGTGAAAGGCTACTCTGTTGCTGTTTCACCTTACAAGCATAAAGTACTGAACTCAGTAAAAGAACGGTTACTGTTGATTTAATCAATTTTTTCATATCCTTGATTTGGGATTTAGGTAAACCTCTTTTGGCTTACGTGAACAATAATTAAAGAGCGACTCGAAAAAAAACACGAAACTTTAACGAAAAAAAATAATGTTTGAATATTTAAGTAATTAGGATTTTTCTGTGGAAATTGTTTCCTGGTATTTATCAGGATAATGAAATAATGATAAGTAAGCTACTGAAGTACAGTAGTTAAAGAAAGGATTATATTAATGTGAATTCAAAGAACGATTTTGTATATTTCCACAGATACAATGCAAAGATAAAACATTTTTTTGGAAAAATACTACCGTTTAATAAATAAGCAAAGCTACGGCTAGATTCAAGGCATAGGCAGAAACTTATTTTTGGTCGTAAAAACGCTTAAAAAGCTTTATCCGAAACTGTACTTATTTACGTAAAAAAAGAGTCACTTATTGTGTTTCTTTATCAAAAATTAAAAATAGAATGAAAAGTTTCCGAACTTTACATAAAATATGAGAAACTAT
>NZ_JBWKYN010000174.1:0-12564 GCF_059423785.1 Arcicella sp. GW458-12-2-14-TSB2
ACCCTGTACGTTTCATATTAATTCATTTTTTAGATGAAATTTTCGAAATTATTTATTTTCCTTTTCGCAATCTGTCTATTTTTTAGTCAATCATTACAGGCACAAACGCCAGTAGTAATTGATAAAATTATTGCTAAAGTAGACAACCATTATATTTTAAAATCAGAGTTAGAGTCACAAGTACAACAATACAAACAAAGTGGACAAGCTGGTGCTCCTTCTAGTTGTCAGATTTTTGAAAGCTTGGTAGTTGGTAAAATGATGTTGGCAAAGTCTGAAATTGACTCTATTACTGTCGATGATAAAAGAGTAGAAACTGAACTTTCTTCCAGAATGGAACAAATGGAACAACAGTTTGGCTCTCAGAAAAATATTGTTGAAGCTTATGGTAAAAGCATCTCTTCTTTAAAAGACGAACTTCGTTCGGCGATAAAAGAGCAATTGACAACTCGTAAAATGCAAGAAAAAATTACGAGTGATGTTAAGATTACTCCTAAAGAAGTAAGACGCTTTTTTGAGAGTATTCCTAAAGATTCTATTCCATATATGCCTTCAGAGGTAGAGATTGGTCATATCGTTAGGCTAGCCAAAACTACGAAGGCACAGAAGGACGAATTATACAAAAGACTAAACGACTACAAGAGACGAGTAGAAAATGGCGAGTCGTTTGAAGAATTAGCTAAATTATATTCGGAAGATTTAGGTTCAGGTAAAAGAGGCGGAGATTTAGGTTTTGCAAAACGTGGACAAATGGTTGCACCTTTTGAAGCGGCTGCTTTGAAGTTAAAACCTAATGAATTATCTGGCGTAGTGGAATCTGAATTTGGTTATCACTTAATTAAAATGTTGGAAGTTCGTGGACAAGAATATCACGCCCTACACATTTTATTAAGACCAGACTATCAGAGATTGGATGTACAAGAACCTACACGTTTCTTAGATAGTATCCGAGTATTGATTCAAAGAGATAGTATCAAATTTGAACGTGCTGCCAAGGATTTCTCTGAGGATAAAGCTACACAAGATGCGGGAGGAATGATTACGGACCCACAGACTCGCTCTATCAAGATGGCTTTAGATGGCACCATGGAATCAGGTTTATATTTCACTATTGACTCAATGACGGTAGGAACAATTACTGCCCCAATGCCATACAGAACAGAAGATGGACGTTCGGCGATGAGAATATTATATTACAAGGCTAAACATCCTCCTCACTATGCAAACTTAGAAGACGATTTCCAACGAATGTCTACTTATGCCTTAAATAGGAAACGAAATACAGCCATTGAAAAATGGTTTGCCACTGCCAAAAACGATGTATTTATTTATATCGTTGATGAATACAAGGAATGTAATGTCATGAAAACGAATGATCAGTGATTTTAAGATTCATTATTCTTTGGTAAAAATCTTGTTTTAATTTAAATTGTGTCAGGTTAAATTACAATTAGCCTGACATTTTTAATTTTAAGTACATCGCTCATAAATAGTAAGAAATATTTTGTGTCATAAAGCACAAAATCGACAAACACAATAGAAAATATGGTTCAATTCAAATCAGATGTTGAAGCAGTAGATGCTTTAAAAGAATCCTATCAAAAACTTACTTCAGAAATCGGAAAAGTTGTAATTGGTCAAGATGAAACTGTTAAAATGCTTCTTACAGCTATTTTTTGTCAAGGACATTGCTTATTGGTAGGTGTGCCGGGTTTGGCTAAAACATTGCTCATTCAAACCATTGCGGGTGCTTTAGATTTAGATTTTAATAGAATACAATTTACTCCTGATTTAATGCCTTCTGATATTGTTGGTTCTGAAACATTAGATAATGAGAGAAATTTTAGATTCGTAAAAGGGCCAATATTCGCAAATATCGTATTAGCGGATGAAGTAAACAGAACTCCTCCTAAAACTCAATCAGCGCTCTTAGAAGCCATGCAGGAGTACGCTGTGACAGTTGCAGGGAAGAAATATCCTTTAGAGAAGCCTTTCTTTGTATTAGCGACACAAAACCCAATTGAGCAAGAAGGTACTTATCCATTGCCAGAAGCTCAATTAGACCGCTTTATGTTTATGGTAACGCTTGATTATCCATCATATGAAGCAGAATTGGATATTGTTAAAAATACTACTTCAGATAAGAAGTATAACGTCACTCAGCAAGTTTCAGGGCAAGAGATTTTAGCTTATCAGCAATTAGTTAGACGTGTTCCTATTGCCGATAATGTAGTTGAGTATGCCGTTAAACTAGTGCATAAAACTAGGCCTAATACAACCATGGCAGATGCTATCGCTAATAAGTATTTAGAATGGGGAGCAGGACCGAGAGCCTCGCAAAACTTGATTTTAGCAGCCAAATGTAATGCCCTATTAAATGGTAATTATTCTCCAGATATTGAAGATGTGAAAGCCGTAGCAATGGCTGTGCTTCGTCATAGAATAGTAAGGAACTTTAAAGCGGAAGCAGAAGGCGTAACCGTTGAGAATATCATTAGTAAGCTTTTATAATACCACAAAGTATAGACCATAAAAAAGCCTCAGGATTTTAAAATCTTGAGGCTTTTTTTATAAAGAAATAACGCTATGATTATTTTTTAGGAGCTGTTGCTGCTGGAGTAGCTGGCGCTGGCGTCAATGGTTTTGGTGTAACACCCATTCTTTTTAATACTAAGTCAGAGATGTTTGCATCATCTGGAGCATGTAAAACAATTGGAGTAGTTCCTTGACCTGCATCATAGTTGAATACAAAAGCAAAACCATTTTCTTTTGCTACACCATGCATGTTATCTTCAATTTTCTTTAACAAAGGTTGTAACAATTGTGCTTGTTTCTTTTGTAAAGAAGTAGAAGAGTTTTGACGGAATTCTTCAATGCTAGACTGCATTCCTTGTAATTCTTTCTCTCTATCAGCTTTAATTACATCTGCCATAGTAGCAGCATTTTTCTCATAATCAGCCAATTTAGTTTGGAAATCCTTCACTTTTTGCTGATACATATTGTCATATTGCGTTTTAGTAGTAGTCAATTCTGTTTCTACTTGTTTTGCTTCTGGCATTTGAGCTAAAATGTAATCTAGGCTAATATATCCGATTTTTTGTTGTGCATTTACATTAGCTGTAGCTAAAGCAAGAATTGCAAATAAAGCAATTAAAAATTTGTTTTTCATTGTTCTGTGATTCTGATTTGGTTATTACTCTTTTTTGAAGTTGCTAGTTACTCCTTTTCTAGTTGATTTACTTTTTGTTGTATTTTCACTTTCTTTGTTCTCTTCTCCTTGTTCCTTGGCCTCTTGTTCTTGTTTCTCTTTCAGTTGCTCTGTCGAAATCCCCAACTCTTCCATCACATAATCTGTATAGTCATGAATGGGATTGGTGTACAACATCGCTAATCCATCTGACGATTTATCAAACAAAAAATCAAGCTTTTTTAATCGAGCTACCTTTTCTACCGCTTTAGCTACTTCATCTAAAACTGGCTTCATGATATCTTGCTTCTTTTTGATGAGCTCTCCATCAAAGCCAAAGATTCTATTTTGTAATTCTTTAGCTTCTTTCTCTTTATCAGCAATTACTTTTAACCGCTGCACTTTCATTTCCTCCGTTAACAATACTTCTTCAGCTCTGTAGGCTTTCTCTAACTTAGCTAATTCATCATTTTTTGTTGATACTTCCTTAATCCACTTAGTCGTTAGTTTTTCTATTTCAGCCTGAGCACTTTGGTACTCTGGTAATTTAGAAGTAACATATTCGGTATCAATATAGCCAAACTTTTGTGCTTCAATTGTTGAACACAAACATAAGAATGGCAAAATTAGTAAAAATATCCGCTTTTTCATGGCTAAGGTGGCTAATTTAGTGAATGTATTTGATTAACGCCTTGAATACTATCTTATTGCTATTCTATATTGTTTAACAAAACATTAACAATGCTTAGCACTAGCCAATTTATCAATCAGCTAGTGCTAAGCTTAATATTTATTATTAACGAATTTGCTGACCTATTGAGAAAGTAAATGCCTGCTGACCAAAGCTATTGCTTGAAGTTTGTCCTGGCACTTTATCAAAAGCAAAACCATAGTCAATACCAATCATCCCGAATGCAGGCATGAAGATTCTAGCACCAAACCCAGCCGACTTATATAATTTAAATGGATTGTATTCTGAATAGTTAGCAAAGTTGTTTCCACCTTCAGCAAAACCTAATAAGAAGATTGTTGCTGATGGGTTCAATGAAACTGGATAACGAACCTCCATTACAAATTTGTTATAAGCAACCCCACCACTCGGCAAGCTACCTTGCGACCCAAATACTCTATCCTTATATCCACGCAAAGCAATAATATCACGGCTAATAACATTATAACCTGTTTGCATACCAGAGCCTCCAAGGTCAAAACGTTCAAAACGAGTAATGTCTTTACTAGAATTATACGACCCTAAGAAACCCATGTGAGTACGCATGTGGAAGACCAACTTGCTAGTAATTGGCGTAAACCATGAGGCATCAAACATCCATTTATGATATTCAATTAAGTTTTTATTATCGCCACCAAACAAAGAGTATGGAGGTGTTAATGAAGCCGTTAATGAGAAACTAGACCCTGAACGTGGGAAAGTAGGGTTATCAATACTATTTCTAGAGAAGTTAGTAACAAATGAAACTGCTACTGAATTTCCTTCTGGATAGCCATAATAAGGTAAGTTCTTCACATCAATCAGTTGAAGCGATAATGAATTACTCAATGAGAAATAATCATCAGGAACTTTTAAACGCTTTCCTAAACTGAATGCTAAGGTTGTACTATTAAAGTGTGCATCATTCTGAGCCGCAGTAGCACTATCAGAAGTTGATGTGTTTAATCCTGTACCGTAGCCATAACCATAGCCACTTCCATAACCATATAAACTACTTCCATAACCCGAACCATAGCCACTCAACTGATTATACTGCTGAATTTTATATGGATATGAAATACTTCTACTCAATGAGATTGAGAATGAATTTGGTTTCTTCCCTCCTAGCCAAGGCTCAGTAAATGATAAGGAATAGTTTTGGAAAGATGTACCATTTGCTTGAAAACGAACAGAAAGTTTTTGTCCGTCACCTGAAGGCAATGGTTTCCAAGCACTTAGGTTTCCAATATTTCTGGCAGAGAAGTTATTGAAGGTTACCCCTAAAGTACCCACAAAACCAATATAACCACCCCAACCACCAGAAAGCTCTATCTGATCAGAAGGTTTTTCTTCTACGTTATATTCTATATCAACCGTTCCATCAGCTTTTGGAATTGGGTTCGGCGTAATTTTTTCAGGGTTAAAATAACCAATCGTCGATAATTCACGAACGGTACGAATGATGGCAGATTTACTAAATTTTTGTCCTGGTAAGGTTCTAATCTCACGCATTACCACGTGGTCAGAAGTTTTAGTATTACCATTTACAATAACTTTATTGATGGTTGCTTGCTTACCCTCAGTAATTCTAAAAGTCATGTCCATCGAATCTCCTGCAACTGCAGTTTCAACGGGTTCACATTGATAGAATAAATAACCATTATCCATATAGGCAGAACTTACGTCTTCGCCAGGTTTTCCATTCAAACGTTTTTCTAAATCTTCTACGTTATAAACATCTCCTTTTTTAACGCCTAACAATTCTGTTAAAATTGAATCTGGATAAATGTAGTTTCCTTCCCAATAGATATTTCTATAGTGATACTGCTTGCCTTCATCTAATTTAAGGATGATTTTTACTGTTTTCTCAGAGTCTTTGAATACTGAATCAGAGATAAGTTGAGCATCTCTGTACCCTTTTTTGTTATAGAACTCAATCAGCTTTATCTTATCCTCTTCAAACTTTTTAGGAACATATTTTGAAGAAGTAAATATTTTATAAAACGCCTTTTGTTTGGTTCCTTTTAACTTACGACGAAGAATACTTTCTTTTATTTCAGTTCTACCAATAAATTCGATTTTTGAAATTTTAACTTTATCGCCTTTTTTGATAGCCACTTTCATCGTAGCATTATTACCACGAAGAGAATCTGTTCTTTCAGCAATTTTGATACTTACGTTCAAATAGCCTTTATCTTGATAAAATTTCTTAATTGCTAACTCTACGTTTTTCTTAACCGTTTCAGTAACGATTTTACCTTTGTAGGTTTTAATTTTATCACTTAGTGTTTCTTGTTCTCCTTTTTTAATTCCTGTGTATTCTAGTTTATACAACCTAGGTCTTTCTTTGATAACAATATTCAACCAAATTTTATCACCTTCAATTTTAGTAGCTTCTACTTGTACTTCTTCTAAAATCCCCTGACTCATTAATTTCTTAATGGCAGAAGTAGCGGCATCACCCGGAACCCTAATTTTATCTCCTACTCTAAGTCCCGAAAGCGAAATCATTGAGTTGCCATCATAGAATTTAGAGCCAGTCGTGGTAATTTCAGCAATTTCATATTCTCTTGGTTCTGCATAATTCAATTCAACCGCTTTTTCAGCAATTGGCGAACGTGCTCCCATTGCACCACGCAATTGTGCTTGTGAAAGGAAAGAAATTAATAAGCATGAAAGCAGTAAAGTATATTTTTTCATTGTGCGAATAGTTCTCAATTCAGATGAGAAAGAATACATTTGTATTTTAAGCATTAATTGGGTTTTTAATTTGCTCTGAAGTTTTGCCAAATCTCCGTTCACGTTCTTGATAATTAAGGATTGCCTCAAAAAGGTGTTCGCGTCTGAAATCAGGCCAGAACAATTCTTCAAAAATATACAATTCAGAATAAGCTAATTGCCACAGCATAAAATTACTAATGCGATGGTCGCCTCCTGTACGAATCATTAAATCAGGATTGGGAATTCCTTTCGTATCCAAAGATTGTTCAAAAAGCTGTTCGTTAATATCATCAATGGCTATTTCTCCATTTTTCACCTGCTGTGCTATTTTTTTGGCAGTGGTGATAATATCCCATTTCCCGCTATAGCTCAAGGCTAAAATAACTACTACGCCTGTATTATCTTTTGTTTCTTCAATAGCACTTCTAAGTACTCTCTGCGAACTTTCAGGCAATGTATCAATAGCACCTATGGTATCTAATCGTACATTGTTTTTTTTCATGTCTTCCAGTTCGTCTTTTAGCGCACTAATCAAAAGCATCATCAAAGCATCTACTTCTGCTTTCGGACGGTTCCAGTTTTCAGTTGAAAAAGCATAAAGTGTTAAATATTTGACACCTATTTCAGCACAACCTTCAATGGCTTCTTTCACTGCTTTCAAAGCATTTCTATGTCCGAAAATTCTATCAACGAAGCCTTGCTGTTTTGCCCATCGTCCGTTTCCGTCCATGATAACGGCAATATGTTTTGGTAGATTGTTAGGGTCTAATTGTTCTTTCACCGATTTAACACTTTTTAACACATAAAACTTATAATAGTAGGCCTTCAAACACGCAAGAAGCAAGTTCTGAGCCTTTAATTCCTAGAGTGCTTAGTTCTTCTTGTAGCTTTTAAAACTTTGTTTGTAAGTCAAAAAATGGACTAGGAGTACTTTTTGGGAATAATATGACAAATTTAATGAATTCCCTATCCTATTCAAAATCAAGAATGGCTTATTGCGAGTAAGAATGGATTTAAAACTGCATAAAAAACAATTGAACATAAAACAATAGCAGGTTTTTAGGCCTATTATTCCTTTATGTTCAATCAATAAACCTTTAATATTTTTCTTATTTAGGACAATACACTTTGATAAATTTGTAGGTCAAAGACAGAGAGGTATAGTAATACATATCTGCACGACTATAATCGTTTTGTTGATTTTTCGGGAGTGCAGGGTTATCCCCCCCCAAATTATCTAAATAATCGGTAAATGTTTTTCTAGTACCAAATTCTACGTTAATATCCCACGGTCCTGTCACATTGTATTTAATACCTATCCCAAAAGGAATTACTACTTGAAGTGTTTTATAATCACTCGTTTTTTCATCTCTTGGAGAGAAACTCATGAGTCCTACCCCCCCGAACACATAAGGAGTCCAGTCTTTATGATAACGGTTGTATTTGTAGTCAAAAAAGTTGTATTCCGTTACTACATTCAATTCACTGATGGAGGTCTTGAAGGTCTTCCCTCTCAGTTGATTGAATGAATCATCTACTTTGCTATCATCTCCATAAATAGAGCCCAACACCAAATTGCTTCTGAATGATACTATTTTATTGGGGTTGTATCTAAACAGAAGATTACCTCCCAAACGAGCAAAAGCTGGGGAAAAGTTAGGAGATATATCTCCTTTATAGTTCATTGCTCCTAAACCTCCTCCTATTTCAATTTTTTGTGCAAAAGTATTCAAGCTTGTTAGGCAAAATACCAAAAGGAAAAACTTTTTAGATAATGTCATAATTAATAAAAAAAGTCAGGTGAAATATACACCTGACTGTTCATGAATGTTATTCCAGATTGATTAACGGACAACTGGGCATTTAATTTTATTTGGAATATGATAAATCAATTTTACCGTAGTTAATAAATAAGAATCATTATACTTCGGGTTTCCTCGCAAGTCTGTTTTGTCTGAAAAACCCGGAATCGATGTCAAAGTAAAAGGGTCGTATGGTGATGCTGGGTCATAAAAACCTTTTGCTGTTAAATAGTTAATAACACCCTGAGTACGGTCTTTTCCAGTACGAGCTGCAATTTTTTCTAACGATCTATTACCCATTGATGCTGCTAAAGGACTTTGAGCTTGTAAATCGGCAGAGTTAGCAAAATTGCCACTAACATCATCCAAATAATCGCTTAATGTATAACGGTAGCTGAGTTCGATACCTAAATCCCAATTGCGATTTAGTCTATATTTAACCCCAACACCCACAGGGAAGGAAACACTAATTAACGAATAAGGAGCATTAGGATAGCCCGGCAAACCTTGTCCTTCGGTATGAAGTGGTTGCAAACGCACCCAATCATTGCCATATAAAGAAGCTTGAGGTTTAGCCACTGGGTCATGAGCAAAAACGCCTACTCCTCCAAAAATATAAGGAATAATGCTTGCTCTGCGTAAATAACTACGACTAGTACGTACAAAATCGTATTGGCCAGTAATAGAAAGTTCTTTAATGTCATTTCTAAAATGTAGATTTCTAATAAAGTTAGCTTCATAGCCTTTTACGCCTTCAAGATAATTATCGTCTCCAGAGATTCTTGCATAAGTAAGTCCAAAACGTAAGCCAAATGTTGGTGAAAGTTGACGTGTAAAATTGAAATTGACATTCCAACGCATTCCATTTATGGTAGATGGCAAAAATCTGTTGTATGGAGAAATATCGCCATAATAACTAGATGTACCTATTCCTAAGCTGACATTAGAGTTGGGCTCAAATAATCTGTTTTTACGTGGCTTATCTTTGCCTCCGAAAAGATTTGAAAACCTAAATTGTGCCTTTAAATCTTGTGTATTCAATGCACAAATTATCAATATCAGAAGTATTGAAGAATATTTTTTCATATTTGTCTGGTAATGGATGGAGTCAATGTGGTTAATTTATCTTTTTAGTAAAATATCTCTCAAAGCTGTGTTTACACTTTTTCTTAACGTAAAATAGGTGCGTTTGTTATGATTTACCCTTAAATTTTGCTACGAAAATAATATATTATCATGGAAACAAACAGTATAATTTAACTTTTGAGCAAAGTATTAATTTCTAGCATCAAAACCCCAATTAAGTTTACTCCTAAGGGTATTCAAAAAATTACTATCACTCAATTTAATGATATTTGCTTTAAAAGCCTCTCTTTTCATCCTAATTTTCACATTACTGTCTATTACTTTAGAGCGTGCATCTAAAGAAATCAAACAGCTATTGCTGCGGCTCTCTACTTCAAAATCCAAGATTACATCTGTAGAAACGACTAAAGGACGTACATTCAAATTATGAGGACTCATTGGCGAAATCACAAAAATATCAGAACTTGGCATGACCAACGGCCCCCCTACACTAAGGTTGTAGCCCGTTGACCCTGTAGCAGTAGCAATGATTAAACCATCGGCCCAGTAAGTATTTAAAAACTCACCATTTAAATATGCCTTCAACATAATCATGGAAGAAGTATCGGTTTTCATGATACCCAATTCATTCAGCCCAAAATTGATGCCGTTAAAAATATCAATGGGTTCATTATTAAGGCGTGTTTCAACGCTTACTAACGTGCGAGGGTCTAAGGTATAATGACTAGCAAAGATTTCATTCAAGCTTTCGGTAATTTTATCAGGAGAAACCGTTGCCAAAAAACCCAATCTCCCTGTATTAATTCCCAGAATTGGTGTTTCTCTTTTGCTAACATGTGTCACAGCATCTAGTAATGTGCCATCTCCACCCAAACTTAAAACCAAATTGGCATCAAAGAGGTCGTCTTGAGAAGTATAAAATTGGGTCGCATGGTGGTTTACTCCTATCTCAGCTAAAAACTGTTGATAGACATCAGAGATTTGAATTTCAACTCCTTTTTGAGCCAGAAAATCAAACATTTGTTGCACAAAAGGTTTGATTTCATCCTTAAAGTTTCGCCCATGAATGGCTATTTTCATCTTGTATTGTCTGTGTGGGTTGAAAGCTGTATTAAACAATTTGATAAAAACTGCTTATTTATCTATCTAAAAAACAAAAGAAGAAAGAAGATGGGGAATTGCCAAACTTTTAGGTTTGAATATTAGTATTTGTTTGTGATTTTCACGTAGAAAAACGTTTAAGTGCTATTTTTTCTTACTTCTAAAAAATACTAAGGTATGTTTTCACAAAAAAGCTCTTGAGGTTTTCTCAAGACCTTTTTTTATATATCTAAATATTTCATCAGCATATTGTATCGCTCTTTATCTGGCGAAGTAATCTCTTCAAAATTATAAGCTCCGACGATATCGTACTCAAAACGTTCGAGGGTGGCTATTACTCTTGAAATATCTTGCTGATTTAATTTTAACGTTAAAATATCTTTTGAATCTTCTAGTCCACCACCACTTGTGTAATATGAACTAATAATTTTTACATTGTTAGATTCAATCAATCTACTAATTTCAGAAAGCGAATAGCTTCGGTTTTCAACAGCTATTTCTAATACTGCCCCAATTTCCTGCGAACCTAAGCTTTTTGAAAACTGAGTAAGTAATTCTTGTACACTGATTGTCCCTGCAAAATTTTGTTCTTCATCCAATACTACAATCGCTTGTAAATTGTATTGCTGAACAATTTTTAGAATTTCAAAAGTATGTTGGTGAACATTCACAAATACTTCTTCAAATTCTGGTTGTAGGGCCAAAAGAGGTAAGTCTTCATCGGCATCTATCAGAACATCTTGGCTAATTAAACCTTGGTATTCTTGTTCATGAATCAATGGCAATTGTCCTATTCTATATTCTTCCATCCAGTTTAACGCATCTCCTACTGTATCTGAAGATTTTAGTACTGGCAACATTGGATTAATAAAATTGTTTGCGAGCATATTGTGTTGATGAAATTTAATATAATTAAGCTAATATAGTTAATTATTGATAAATTCCAAATTTTAAGTTGATTATACCAACTCAACTACACGAATAGGAGTCTTTTCGAGCCATCCATCCAAAATTTCATTAAATCTTTCTGGACACTCCATCATAGGTGCATGACTACACTTATCTATAAAATGTAACTCAGAATTTTCAATTAAACGATTGAATTCATGACCTACTTGTGGCGGCGTTATGGTGTCGTTCAATCCCCAAACCAATAGTGTTGGTACTTTAATTTTAACAACATCTTTGGCCATATTGTTCCGCTGTGCCGACTTTGCAATAGAGATAATTCTAATTACTTTAGATGCACTGTTTGTTATTTCAAACACTTCGTCAATCAGCTCTTTGGTGGCTGTTTCTGGACGATAAAAAGTATATTCTACCCTTTCTTTAATGTATTGATAGTTTCCACGTTTTGGGTACGACCCGCCCATGCCGTCTTCAAAAAGCCCCGAGCTACCAGTAAGTACTAATCTTTTTACTTTTGAAGGGTTTCTTAGGGTATATATCAAAGAAACGTGCCCGCCCAAAGAATTACCCAGAAGTGTTAATTCATCAAAACCTTTCCAATTCACAAACCCTTCAATGAATTCTGTCAATCCTTCACATCCAGCTTTGGTTATGGGCATTTCATAAATTGGCATCATTGGAATAATAACGCGGTATTTATTTTTGAAGCCTTCAATTACTCCTTCCCAGTTGCTTAAAGCACCGAAAAGCCCATGAAGTAAAAAAAGAATCTCTCCTTCTCCTTCGTCGATGTACTTGTAGCCATTTCCTTCGTGAATTTGATAGTTCATATCAGTATAATTTTAAAAATTGATGATGATTTTAACTTTTACAGTCTAATCAAAAAAATAGTTGCTTGTGGGTACTCCAACTTTTCAACCAATCTAAATAAAATACAATTTTCCTTAAAAATTTAATACTTCTTTTAAATAGGTTATCGGTTTAATTCAATTTTACATAGATTTTAAATGTGATGCAAAATAATAAAAAATCTCTGAAAAGTATATTAA
>NZ_JBWKYN010000175.1:0-12552 GCF_059423785.1 Arcicella sp. GW458-12-2-14-TSB2
TAAACAATACAAACCTTACACTAAAGACATTATTAACTCATAGCCTGACGGCTATGGTGAAAACACCAACAAAGGCAAAATAGCTAGTGAACTGTTAATTTGGAGTTATATGAGTTGTTATAATTACACGGACAGCTACTTCTTTTCCATTACATTTACCTACTTTCCATTTTGGCATTAATTCTAAGAGTTTTAAAGCTTCTTTATCTAAAGGGGTATAATCTTCTATGTTCTTTTTATAAATCTTCTTATCTATCAATAGTCCTTCTTTATTTACAACAAAAGAATAAGTTATTTTTCCTTGTACTGTTTTCTGTTCAGAAGGGTATTTTAATTTTTTTTGTAAAAAAACTGCTAATTCTCCGTTTCCTTCAGGATAATCAGGCATTTCATCTACATAAGAATAAACATCCATCTTTAACAATGTGTCATAGGTTTTACTACACTCACTGTATTGCTTGTTCAAATTACTTATTTTATAGCTACACGTAATTATAGATATGATGATTAAAATATAAGTTACTTTCATATGGGTTTATGGGTTATTTTTTCAACAGCAATACTAAGTGTATTAAACTTCGTTTGAAGGTAGTAAAACACTACGCCCAGCTTTGATTAATATCATTCCTTACCAAGACAACCTAAAGCCTCCGAAACACTATTAACAAAGTTAATATGCCCAGCTTTGTTACTTTCAAAAATAAAGTCTTTTATACTTTTACTGGTATAGTGACTGAAATCTCCAACGATAGCTAAAGCAACACGATAAGTTGAAAACTTTTGAAGTATTTCACCCGCAATGCCTGTTTTTAAATCAAAAAAATCTGGAGTGATGTTTTTCTGATGAATGATGATGTTGTCAAAGCCCTGATAATATACGTTTCCTAATAAATCTAATCCATCTTGGGCATTATTAATAAAAATATAATCTGCTGTTGCCTCCGCTATCTTGATGGTATTTACTTCATGTGTTTTTATTTCCATTTTTATCGATGCTAAATAGATTAATAAGGTTTTTTATTTGTTTTTTGCGCGAAACTTAAATCAAAAAATGTATCGAAAATTAAGCCATAACGAAGAGTTTTCCAATAAAACATTCATAAATGGTTTACTAAAAGCAGACTATCTACTTCTGATAATTTTTATCATTAATATGTTGATAAGGGCACTTTAAAAGTAATAAAACAGCATATTTCAAAGACATTTATACGTAAAACCACCTAATGATGTTATGACAAATAGGATTTAATTAAGACAAGAATTTTGGTTTTTAAAGTTTTATTGCTAATTTGGTTACAGTATTTAGATATTAAACAGACAATTATGCTGAAAAAGGTCTTATTTACCATACTTTGTGTCGGATTTCAATCCACTATCTTTGGGCAATTTTTACCAAAAGATTCCACTCAAAATAATGCTTCACATACCACGCTAGGTACTGTAAATAATCTCCTCGATTTCGCTAACGACCATCTTCATTTAAGATACCGCTCGGGTGGAACTTCTAAAAAAGGTTTTGATTGCTCAGGATTTGTACGCTATTGTTTCCAGAATTTTGGGATGATTTTACCGCATGGTAGCGCTGCTCAAAGTTTATTAGGATATTCAGTATCAAGATTGGAAGCTCAGCCCAGTGATTTGATTTTCTTCAAAGGACATAATGCGAAGGGAAAAAGAGTCGGTCACGTCGGGATTGTTACCGAAGTAACCGACAAATATATTAAGTTTATTCACTCAGCTTGGAACGGTGGTGTTCGCTATGATTATTTAGATGCCGCTTATTATCAAAAAAGATTTATGGGCATTAAGCGTGTTTTGCACACCCCAGAGATAAAAAATGCTAAGAATTAATAAATGAGTGATTAGTAATTGGTGATTAGATTTTATGCTAACTAATACTGTGCTTATTTCTTAACTAAATCTTTTCAAAAACCTGTTGAATTTCGCAATATAACAGCCCACTTCCACCACCATAATGTTGTACAATTGGTAGATGAGGATTAAGCTTGTTAAAATATTCTCTGAGGATTTCCTCCGACTCCTCTGCTATACCGCTTCCTAGTAAGACCATATCAAAGCTTTTTGCCTTGCATATCGCAAACACTTCTTCATCAGTTAATGCTCCTGTAGCCGACCAAGCTTCATTTTTGTTGATTAATCGCAGTACTACTTCATGGATTTCAACATTTCTTCCGATTACTAAAATTTCAAATTTTTTCATATCGACATCGGTACTTCCATTAATAATATTTCAGCATCTTGACTAATCGCTTTTATTTTCAGACTATCCACATTCCAAACACCAAAGCCATCTCTGTTTGCTACCTCGAAGCCTTCAATATCAAAGCTTCCTTTCAATACAAAGGCATATACGCCGTTCCCTTTTTTCTTGATTTGATACGTTTTTTCAAAATCTTTATCAAATGTCCCTAAATGAAACCATGCATCTTGGTGAATCCATACGCCTTCATCTTCTGGATTGGGTGATAATATTTGTTGTAAATTATTGTGCCTGTCTTTTGTATCTAACGTAATTTGGTCATAACGTGGCGTAACGTTCTTTTTATTGGGGAAAACCCATATCTGCAAAAATTTCACTAAGCTATCTTGGCTTTGGTTGTATTCAGAGTGGTAAATGCCTGTTCCTGCACTCATTACTTGAATATCTCCTTGCTTGATTACCGCCACATTCCCCATGCTATCTTTATGCTCTAAGTTTCCTTCAAGCGGAATAGAGATAATTTCCATATTATCATGCGGATGTCTGCCAAAGCCTTTACCAGCATCCACACGGTCGTCGTTCAAAACCCTCAACACGCCAAAGTGCATGCGTTCTGGGTTGTAATAATTAGCAAAACTAAAAGTATGATTGCTATCTAACCACCCATGATTAGCATGTCCACGAGAATCAGCCTTATGCAAAACAGAGTTTTCTAGTATTTTAGAAGGGGTATTAGGAATATGATTAAACCCGATAATATCCAATTCTTGTAATTCATCTATATCGTTTTTGATTACATTGCCCAAAGCAGCAGTTGCTGCAAAAATACCAGTACCTGTAATGCCTTTTTGTATGAATGTCTTTCTGTCCATCGTCGTGTTTGTTTTTTCTTGAGTCAAAATTACTGTGCCAATATTTCCGAAACATTGAACTAGGACAAGATATTTAATGATTGTTTATTTATAAGCGTTTCTTTTCCTACAAAATTAACGCTATCATAATTTCATCATTTAGAAATATGAAAGAAAAAGATATAATTTACTATTATGTTAAAGGCTTTCTCAAATTGAAGCGTAAATTAGCTACTCTCTTCTTTATAATTAGATTGCTTTATACACATCATTCAACCCAACAACCTAATACAATATTGATGAAAACTTACATATTCTTCTTGTTGATATTTTGTGCGTCCATTACTAGGCTTCAAGCACAAATAAATCCAGATACCACCAATATTCAATGGCATCAAGGCTATTTAGATATTCACCATATTGTTACGGGAAGTGGCGTTTCGACATTCTTTGCTTTGCCTGACGGAACTACGATGATGGTTGATGCTGGAGATATTGGAGATGTTGCTTTTCGTAGAAATAGTTGGCCCTTTACGTATACACTTCCTTATCCTAATAATTCTAAAACTGCTGGACAATGGATTGCTGATTATATTCAACAAGTATTACCCAACAAGCCTGTAATTGATTATGCCCTGATTACTCATTATCACGACGACCACATGGGCATTATCAACGCTGGTACTAAAACAGCCTCTAATGGAGCGTATAAACTATCAGGCATAACTGAAGTGGGTGATTTAGTACCCATCAAAAAGTTGATTGATAGGAATTATCCTTACAATAATTTCCCGACTGATTTAAAAGTTGGATACAAAAATGAACCAAGTATTTTCTTGAATCTACAAAAATTCATTGAGTTCCAAAAACAACACAATGGACTAATCGGCGAACAATTAAAAGTAGGAGCAATTGACCAAATAGTTTTAAAAAACAATCCATCAAAGTATCCCAATTTTAAGGTTCGGGGAGTAAAAGCCAATGGTACTATTTGGACAGGTAATGGAAACGAAACTTTTGAGTTCTTTACGGCAGATAGTGTTTTAGATGCTAAAAAAAGATTCAATGAAAATCCGTTGAGCCTTGCCATCAAGCTGTCTTATGGTAAGTTTGATTATTTTACGGGAGGTGATAATACAGGCTTGCAAGGGTATGGTTTACCAACATGGTTTGATGTAGAAACGCCTATCTCAAAAGCGGTTGGCAAAGTAGAAGTAACTACTTTAGATCATCATGGGTGCAGAGATGCTACTAACGAAAATTTTCTCAGAAATCTGCAACCCCAAGTAGTGGTAGAGCAAACTTGGAGTAGTAATCACCCCGGAGAAGAAGTTGTTCACAGGCTTATCTCAGACCATATTTATCAAGGGAAAAAGAATCTTTTTGCAACCAATATCCAAGAAGCCACTAAAGCAGCGATAGGCTTTTGGTTTACGGATGGTTTTAAAAGTATGTTTGGACATACTATCGTAAGGGTTTTGCCTGGAGGAGAAACATTCTATGTTTTAATTGCAGAAACAGTAGACAATAAACTCAATATCAAAAAAACTTTTGGTCCATTTCAATGTCAATAGTATGTCCTAAATGAATAGCCTCATAAAAAATATTGTCTGAACAGAACGAGAACGCTAGTTTTGGGGTATCAACCGTTGTTAATGAAGGTCTTTGTGTTCTATAAAGTAGAACCCAAAGACCTGCGAAAGTATCTCCCTATTTGCGAGGTTCTTCTAAACGTATAAATTTCCACTTTTTTCTGAGCTACTTCTTCTAAGTTTTTCAAGAATACTTGTGCTGTTTGCCCTTGCCAAGCCTGAAAGACGTCGCTAATACTTTGGTGGGTTGGCACATATTCAATAAAACGTGAGAAATTGAAGGTAGTATCAGCAATACCTGCTCCTGCACGTTCGCCATCTAAGGCATTTATTTGCTGTTCGATATGATTTGGCACTGGTACCATCATGATTGGTTTGCCTAGATACATGGCTTCGCAAACAGATTCAAATCCTGCTGTACAAACTAACCCTGAGCAGTTTTGCATCATGGTTAAGAATTTTTCAGCATTTACCTGATGGAAGGTAAGATTTTCTTGACAATGCCATTCATTCCCAAAATCAGGATTGTTCCAGAAACAATGTACTTCCACATCTCTGTGTTCAGAATGCCAATTGATAATATCTTCACCCAATTTATGGTGAGTGATGTAAGCTAAGAAATAGGGTTTTACTGTAGGCGTCAATGCTTTTACTTCTCTTCGTAAAAGTGGTGGCGTTACTACAATGTGCTTAGCTTTGTCTTCGGGCATTTCTACAAAAGACAAAGCTAATTTTTTAGTTGAATTTAAAGAGGTAAGACGTGTATTGAGGTTTAATAAAAAACGGTCTATTTTTTTGTCTGGCAATGAAATAAACTGATTGTGTAATAACAAATATTGATGTCCTACACAAACAACAGGAATATTCGGACGGTGGAATTGTGCATACAAGCCACAGATAATATCATAAAAATTCACGATAACATCAGGGCGATGCATTTCAACCTCATCTGCCAAAAACTGAACACTTTTACGGTATTTTCTAAGCTGTAAAACGTGCGTTTTAATCGTATCCCATACCTTTACAGCTTTGGTTTGTCCATAAACTAAGCTAGGGGCAGGAAAAGTATTGATTGGAGCAGTAATTTTTTCTTTAAAAAAAGCAGGGATATGATGTTTATCCTCCATACCCACCATTACAGAAACCACTTCGTGCCCAGCAGCCGTTAGGATTTCAAAGAGGGAAATAGCCTGCGTTAAATGTCCACGGCCTTCACCTTGTACTACGAATAGATACTTACTCATATTGGGTATATTTTAAGAGATACTCATAAAAATTCCTTTGGCAGTTTTCATAGCCTCAGAATCTATTAATTCATCTGATAATTCTTCTTCTAAATCCAGACTATTTTGGAGTAAATAGAGCAAGTCCCAATTCCCTTGATAGTCTTCTACTAATGCTGTTAACGATTCCACCCAGTCGCCCGAATTCATGTAGGTAATATCCTGAATAAGGCGAATGTCTGGTTTATGAATATGTCCGCAAATAATACCTTCGCAATGGTTTGCTCGGGCTAACTCCGTCAATTTCTCTTCAAAATCCGACACATAATTTACAGCCTCTTTCACGCGTTGCTTAATCCTCTGTGAAAAAGAATAATATTCAAACCCTCTCCACTTACGGTATTGATTATACAGTTTATTGATGGATAATAAAAAGGTATAACCAATGTCACCTAAATAGGCAAGCCATTTCATTTGTGAGGTAACCGAATCAAAAATATCTCCGTGTGTAATAAGGTAACTCTTTGTGCCCGACTGTAGAATATAGTCGCGCTGAACAGTGAAGTATTTACCTAACTGAAAAGGAATAATTTGGTCTAGAAAATCATCATGGTTACCTCTCAGGTATATTACCTTAGTATTATGGTTCTCAATCATTTTCAACACAGCTCTAAAAAAAGCAGTGTGTTTTTTCTTCCATGAACCACCCTTTTTGAGTTGCCAGCCATCAATAATATCGCCATTCATAATTAAGGTTTCGCACGAGATACTCTTCAAGAAAGCTGTTACTTCTTTAGCTTTTGAACCTTCTGAGCCTAGGTGAACATCAGATATGATGACGGTTTTATATTGTTTTGGCGTTTTCATAAACCAAAATTGTAATTTTACTTTAACCCTATGATTGCCAGAATATTAAAGGATTGTTAAGGATTTAGTTTCTTGAGAATAAATAACCAACTCCTTTAATCGTGCGGATATAATCTTCACCAATCTTTTCACGAATTTTGCGAATGTGAACATCTACGGTACGTTCGGTTACGTGAATGCCCTTTCCCCAAACACTTGAAAGAATTTCGTCACGGGTGTACACCTTATTAGGGTTACTGACAAAGAACATCAGCAAGTCGAATTCCTTCTTAGGTAAAGTCCATGAAGATTCTTTTACGGCAATAGAATAATTCTGGCGATTGATTATCAAATCCTCTAAAACTACCTTTTCTTCATCAACCGTATCAGCAATATTTCTTTGGAAAACAGCTTTTATTCTGCTAATCAAAGCCCTTGGTTTAACAGGTTTGATGATATAATCATTGGCACCAATATCAAAGGCTGCTACTTCCGAATACTCTTCTGTTCTGGCGGTCAAGAAAATGAGGTAAGAATTCTTTAATTCTTTAGATTGCTTAATAATACGCCCAGCCTCTATGCCGTCCATGATGGGCATCATAATGTCCATCAAAATCATATCTGGTAAAAACTCTTGTGCCACTTGAATACCTTGAAGACCGTTTTCGGCAGTACGTGTTTGAAAACCTTCTTTCTGGAGGTTGTATTCAAGTAATTCTAGAATATCTGGGTCGTCGTCAACCAACAAGATTTTCAGAGATAGGTCAATCATATTTATAATCTTAAAAACTGTTTGATTCAAAAATTTAGTCAAACTTACTCTTCTAAGATTATCTCTGTGTTAAGGTTGAATTATGCTTTCTTTATGTTTATTATGAAACAAACATTGATGTCATAAACCAAGTAAAATTGCGTTGAAAAACGGTCAGATAACGTCTTGCTTTTTGCATGAGATGATTTGTTTTAAGTTCTAGGCAAAAATACATTTTCAATGTAACCGTATCATTAACAGCACTTTATGATTTCGTAAAGGATTAAAGAATGGCAGAGAATTAACATATCCATAATTATCTGATAATCATAGAATATTCCTGAGCATATTATTTTCGATTTCTAATATTAATCACGAAATCATGTCAGCCCAAAAACTCATTTTTCTTTATTCTGACTCCACCTTTACGCCGTGGAAAGAAAATATTTTCGGAAGTACCATCGCTACTTTCCTAAAAGCTACGCCCGAAAACTATTATCCTTATGTAACACATTTTGTGGGCTTTACGACAGAATTTGCAGATTTTCTGAAACAATTCGACATGGTTTTTAATGTATGTTATGGTTTCGGTGAAGCTGGTCAAGCAGATATTGCCCGTTGGTTAGATAGCCATGCCATTAAACATACAGCCAGTACTTATGATATACAGATACTTGCCAAGGATAAAATGAATCTTCCACAAATCTGTGAAGAAATCGATGTAAAAACGCC
This sequence comes from Arcicella sp. GW458-12-2-14-TSB2, assembly GCF_059423785.1. Lineage (NCBI taxonomy): Bacteria > Pseudomonadati > Bacteroidota > Cytophagia > Cytophagales > Flectobacillaceae > Arcicella > Arcicella sp. GW458-12-2-14-TSB2. The sequence goes on from NZ_JBWKYN010000175.1 coordinate 8,217, forward strand.
TCCTATCATCCAGTTGGGTGACGTAGCTACTTTAGAATACGAACGTTATATCGTAAAACACAGAATGGGAAGTTTACACCTGAATATGTTAGTATTCGATGCCTCTGAAATACCTTATCAGGAATTACTCGAAAAAGAAAACTATATCATACAGCCTTATATTACAGGCCGTGAATTTACGGTAGGAGTAATTCCAAACGAAAATGGGACAGACTATATGGCATTGACGCCTTTAGAAATTCGCCCTGATGACGACCGTGAGGTATATATCGCGGGACAATCGTATGGAGTAACCGAAAAAATACTGAATCCTGACATAGAAGAAAGCATCAAAAGGGAAATCATGCATAAAGTATTGACATTACACAAAACCATGAAAATAAAAGGAATGTCTAGAACAGATATCCGTATTCATAATGGTGAGATTTATGTATTAGATATCAATACAATGCCTAATCTGGATGCTCGTAGTTTCTTACCAAGTATTGCTCAAAACGAAGGTGTTGACTTGAAAGAACTCTTTCGTAGAATTTTATTAGTCACTCAAATAGCCTATAACCAACCTATTGAATTAGAAATGGCTTAGTTTACAATTCCTTTACAAACAATAGATAAAGTTTACAAAGGCTTAATTGTCAGAAAACTAAGAGGTTATCTTAAAAGCCCATCTTTGCGCAACCAAACTGTAATTAGATGCAAAGACGTGATTTACTTCGCCAGATGGGGCTTATTGCTGGCGGTTTATCCATTCCGAATTTAGTAAAAGCACAAGAAGACAAACCAACTGTTCCTAAAAGAGTATTGAGGGTGGCTCATATCACTGATGTACACATCGAAGAAGCTATTCCTTTAGTGAATTCTTCTAAAGGTTTTGCAAGATGTTTACATCATATACAAAATGAAGTAAAGCCCGACTTAATTATCAATTCTGGCGATTGTGTGATGGATGCCCATAAACACAGAAAAGGAAATGTAAAAAAGCAGTGGGATTTATTTAATGATGTCCTGAAAGCTGAAAACTCATTGCCTGTTTTTCATAGCGTTGGCAACCATGATATTTGTTGTGAGGGTGATAGTCAAAGTAGTTTTGAAGATGGGAAAAAATGGGCAATGGACGAAATGGGGCTAGCCAAGCCTTATTATAGCTTTGACAATAACGATTGGCATTTTGTGATGCTAGATAGCGTTCAGAAAAAGAAGGATGGCTCGTGGTATACGGCTAATTTGGATGAAGAACAATTCGATTGGTTAAAAAGAGACCTGAAAGCTTTGCCTGACAATAAACCAACGATGGTAATATCGCATATTCCTATTTTGGCAGCCTGTGTTTTTTTTGATGGTAATAACATGAAAGAAAAAGATGGACGATGGGAAGTGCCAGGGAGTTGGATGCACACAGATTCTAAACAAATTGCAGAGCTTTTTCATCACCACAAAAATGTAAAGCTCGCGGTATCGGGTCATATACATTTAAGCGACCGTGTTGATTATAATGGTGTTTCTTACTGTTGTAATGGTGCTGTATCGGGCCGCTGGTGGTTTGGAAAATATCAGCATACAGAAGCAGGCTATGCTGTAATTGATTTATACGACGATGGTTCTTTTACTAATCAATATGTGAGCTATTAAGAGTTGTGAATGAGTGAGTTGTGATTATATTATTTAGCGATTGAGTGAATTGTGATTTAGTGATTATATTAGTTGTGAATTGTGAGTTAGTGATTGAGTGAGTTAGTGAGTTGTCAATAGGGGAGTATTATTAATTTTATTTAATTACAAATTCACTAACTCACAACTCACTCAATCACAATTCACTCAATCGCTCAATAATAAACTCACAACTCCTCACTTCAAATACCCATATTCAATAGCGAGCTTAATCAAGCCTGCTACATTTTTTACTTCGAATTTTGCTAATAAATTACTTCGGTGAGTCTCTACAGTTTTATCACTAATAAAGAGTGCAGTAGCAATTTCTTTCGTGGTTAAGCCTTTCCCGATAAGGTCGAGTATTTCTCTTTCTCTACGCGTAAAACGAATTTGATAAAGACTTTTCTCTTGTTGTTTCTGACGAGTTAACCCCCTCATGATAATATTCATTACCTCCTCGCTTTGGTAGGTATTGCCTTCATACACCGTTCTGATAGCTTTTTGAAGTTCTTCACCACCAGTGTTTTTCAAAATATATCCCGACGAACCGTTTTTAATCATTTTAGTGATAAAACTCTCATCATTATACATCGACATCGCCAATACTTTTACCTTCGGATGATTGTCCGAAATAAATTTACAAACATCCAGCCCACTATCTTCCCCAAGGTTGATGTCTAGCAAAACTACATCAATGCTATTTGATTGTAAAAAAGTCTTAACTTGTTTCGCTGTTTTACATTCTCCTACCACCTGAAAGTCTGCCTCTGTCGATAACAGAGAAGCAACACCTTCAGTGAAAATTTTATGATCATCAACTAATAAAATGCGTACCATTACGTGATTAATATTTGGCAAATGTATATTTAACTGATATGAAGAAATATTTTTTATACCCTAAAATAACAATATTTTTTTTGCTTTTCAAGGTTTCTTTAGCAATCGCCCAAGATGAGTACCCTAGTTTAAGTAAAAATTATACGAAAGCACAGCTAGATGAAATGCTAGTGAAATATCAAAATAGGAAAGATACACTTGGGCTAGCTTATACTTATTGGAGTTATGCCAAAAGTGAGGAAAAACAGTATGGGCTTAATTATTCTCCACTCACGAACCTCCGTAAAAGTATGGAGTGTTTTCTGATAATGAAAGATTCTGCCAGTTTTTATAATATCAGAGGAGCATTGGGGTCTTATTTTATGGATAGACCTTTTATTAAAGAATATGCAAAGGAATACATTAAAGGTGCTGTTGATTATTTTAGAAGGAAGAAACAGCCCAATAGCGAAATCGGGCATTTAGTTAATTTAGCCAATATTGATATTCATGGGAATAATTTTAAAAATGTAAAAGCAATACTCGATAGGGTTGAAATGCTTAATAGAGAGGTAAAAGATGAGGCATACGAAGGAAGGCTACATTCTTCCTACTCTGATTATTATTACCGTATTAAAAAATATGACGAATCGCTAAAACATGCTGAAATAAGTTATGAAGTAGGAAAAAAACTACAAATCGACTGGCTGGAGGCACTTTCACTGTACGTGAAATCTAAGTGTTTGGATGCGCTAGGCAGACAGGAAGAAAGACTAGACGCACTATTGGAGAGTCAGAAAATTGTGGAGAGTAATACTATTTTGATACAGCTACAAAAGGAGATTTACTATGAAATACAAAACTATTATTTGAAAAAAAAGAACTACCTGAAAGCCTATGAGTTTATGAATAAAGCTCGACAGACTACGGAGGAGCTATATTTTTCAAAAATGGAAAGTGATGTTCGGGATTTTAGTGAAAATAATTTATTAGAAAAACAGCGGATGGTAGTTGCTAAAATTGCCTTAGAAAAAAAGCTTGCAGACATAGAATTGGATAAACTCTTGATAAGGCAACAAATGTATATCGTGTTAATTATTCTAGCTATATTTTTTATTGGGGTATTGGCGTACGCTTATCTAAGTCGGCAACGGTTTAACAGACTGGATGCAGAGAAGGTAAAGAAAAACATACAGATAGAAACCCTAAGGGCATTAATTAGCGGACAAGAAATAGAAAGAGTAAGAATATCACAGGAACTTCATGATGGGCTTGGTACTTTACTTTCTAGAATTAAATTTCAAACTGAAAATATTGGTACTTCTAAAGAGCAGATTGCTGAAATGGTAGATGTTGCCTGTGATGAAGTACGTACAATATCAAGTAATTTACAACCCAATGCCCTGACAAAATTTGGGCTAATTCGTTCGATAGATGATTTGATATTGAAGCAAAATAGTATTTCACCTAATATTATCTTTCAACATTTTGGCAAAGAATTTGAGATTTCTCCTGAAAGTAGCTTAATGATTTTCAGGATTATTCAAGAATTGATGACTAATGCACTAAAACATGCGGAGGCAACAGAAATATTGATTCAGATTGTATATCAGGAAGAAAGGACATTGACTATTACTGTAGAGGACGACGGTAAAGGGTTTGATGATGCCAAAATTCAGCCCGAAAATAATGGTTGGAACAATATTCGTTCAAGGGTAAATTATTTACATGGTATCATTAACCTTCATTCAGAACCATCAGATGGCACATCGGTAACTATTGCTATTCCTTTTGTTTGATGGTAGTTTATAATGAACATTTTATTAAAATACACTTTCTTTTCTATTAGCGAGTGACTTAAGTCACTCGC
>NZ_JBWKYN010000176.1:0-12461 GCF_059423785.1 Arcicella sp. GW458-12-2-14-TSB2
GTTTAGCAGTAGTATTAGTGAGCTTAGGGGCTTTCTTTGCTTGCAAAACTGAAGATGAAATTACCGCTGAAACTCGTCTTTTTAGACCTGTTTTGAACAAAGAGCTTTCTGCTAAAAATAATACCATTATCGTAAATATGGGTAATATTAAAGCAGCTACAGGCTATACAGTAGAAGTAAGTAGAGATACTTTCAAAACGACTGATTACTCTTTTAAAGTTGATACTAACTATGTAGTGGTTGACCAAACTTTATTAAAAGGCGAATCTCTCTATTGGAATACTACTTATCAAGTTCGTGCAAAAGCCCACGCTCTTAAAGCAGAATTTGATAGTAAGGTTTCGGATTTAGGTAGTGTAAGGACAGAAAAATTCCCAAGTATCATGGTGACGCCTACTGCTGCCGATGTGATTGATGTAGCCGCTAGAGTAAGATGGGCGACAGGTGGTGTAGCCATTACCAAAGTAAAGGTTTTTGCTAAAACAGATTTGAAACTAGCTACGCCATTGGCTCAATACGATGTATCTGAAGCAGACCAAAAGGCTGGAAGTACTATTATTAAAAAATTGAATCCCCTTACTACTTATCAATTGGCTATTTATGGTGCTGATGGAACTGTAAAAGGTTGGGATAATTATACAACTATCAGTCGTGCAGTAGATACTAGTAGCCCTAACGTAATAGACTTATCAGAAAGCGATGACCCAAATGCACTGAATGCAGCGTTATTAAATGTAGTAGAGAAGGGAATCATTGTGTTGAAAAAAGGTGCTACTTATGTAATGCCTACTAACAATTTTGATAAATCAGTTACCATAACAAGTGCTTATGGTTTTGGCGAGCAAAAAACAATCATTACTACTTCAGGTGGTGGGAATATCGGTACTGGCGTAACGTTAGATTATCTCCGTTTTAATAATATCGAATTTATTGGTGCTGATATTGGTGGTAGTTATATTTTCAACCCTAATATTGCTACTTTAACTACCGTGAAAGAGCTATCGTTTGATAATTGCATTATCTCTAATATGCGTGGTGTATTACGTATCAGAGCAAAAGCTTTCGTAAACAATTTCATTATCAAAAACTCTATTGTTCATCAGATTGGTACTTATGGTGTATTGACAACTGATACAGACGGAGCTGGAAATGCAGCGGTTGATAACATTATTTTACAAAGCAGTACGTTTAGCAAAATCAACATTTTCTTGACATCTCGCCAAAATTCAAATTCTGTTGTCATTGAAGACTGTACTTTGAGTGAAATTGCGACAAATGGCGGTTCATTATTCAACTGGCGTGGTACTGCGGTTGGTCTACGTAATGTAACCAATGGCATTAAAATAGCTAACTGTATTTGGGGACACGCATGGGACCAAGCAGGTACTTCGGTCTTGACTGTTCGTGGAAAATCTGCTGGTTTAGATGTTACCAACTTTACGGTATTGAATACTTATACTACTGGTGACTTTGGTTATGTAGCAGGTACTGAAATCTCGGGTTTACCATCGTTTACTTATACTAAAAAGGCATCAGAACTTTGGGTTAGCCCTTATTCTGGTTTAAATTTCAACTTCAAAGATGCTAGCTTCGCTGGTCGTAAAGACACTGGCGACCCTCGTTGGAGAGTAAAATAACCTGATTGATTAGTAGTTTTTAAAAGAAATCCCTTTTAAAAACTACTAATCAATTTATATTATATCCCTAAAATCATGTATTATAAAATCCTACTTTGTGTTGCTTGTTTAGTAAGCTTTGAGATGATTGCTTGCAAAAGTGTACAACCAATCCAAAATACTCAAGCAACTGCTTACCCTCAAGATTCTGTAGCAGAAAGAATGCTTTTGTATCAAAGAGATAACGGAGGTTGGCCACAGCCAGGAGGTGATGCTATCAATTATAACTTGACGGTTTCGAGTACTTTGAAAGCAAAATTATTATCAGAGAAAAAAGTATATGATACTACAATCGATGATAAAGCTACCACCAACGAAATCACTACTTTAGTAGGAGCTTATAAGAAAACTCAGAATCCAGCTTATATTCAAGCAGCTGAAAGAGGTATCAAGTATTTATTGGAAGCTCAAAACAAAGCAGGTGGTTGGGGACAATTCTTTCCTGATACTTCAGGCTATCACAAGCACATCACTTATAATGATAACGCCATGATTGATGTGATGAATGTATTGAGAAATACAGCAGAAGCTAAAAATAATTTTGAGGTAGTAGATGCTTCATTAAGACCACAAGCTAAAGAAGCAGTACAAAAAGGCATTGCTTGTATCTTGAATACCCAATACAAACAAAATGGTAAACTTACAGCATGGTGTGCTCAACACGACAGAGTGACTTTGCTTCCTGCTAAAGCCCGTAAGTTTGAATTACCTTCATTAAGTGGTGCTGAAACAGTGGGAATTATCCATTTTTTAATGGGTATTGACAATCCCTCTCCCGAAGTAAAACGAGCTATCAATGCCGCTGTAAGCTGGTTAGATGCTGTAAAATTGGTAGGTATCAAAATAGAGGAGGTAAAAGACCCATCGCTTCCTAAAGGTAAAGACCGCCTTGTTAAATCAGACCCTAATTCTACACTCTGGGCAAGGTTCTATAATTATGAAACGAATGTCCCTTTCTTTACTGGTAGAGACAGCGTACCGAGAGCTACGTTAGCAGAAATTGAAAATGAAAGAAGAGTTGGCTATGCTTATTACGGCATTTGGCCAGCCAAACTTTTAGCGGTTGATTACCCTAATTGGGTTAAAAAGTGGGATAAAAAATAATTTTTGTAAAAAACTACACTACAACAATTTAAACACACCCTGCTTTGTTAGCAAATGACAAAGCAGGGAACAAAACAATCTTCAAAAAGTAACTTTAACCTTTTTAACGGAAAACATATTTCCTGAAAAAACGATGAAAACTTCTTTGCTATTTAGTGAAGACAAAAAAGCTTTTTTTTTGTCTGTGATAATCCTTTTGTTTTTTTCTTCGATACTCAATGCACAACAACTGGCATTTCCTACTGCCGAAGGTGGTGGTCGTTTCGCTAAAGGTGGGCGTGGTGGCACAGTTTACGAAGTAACTAATCTCAACGATACTGGCACAGGAAGTTTAAGAGATGCCATCAGTCAGCCTAATAGAACAATTGTATTCAAAGTCTCAGGTGAAATAAAACTGAAAAGCCGTTTACAAATCAAGCAAAGTAATATTACCATTGCTGGACAAACAGCCCCCGGTCAAGGTATTTGTATTACGGGCTATACTGTAAATATTTCTGCTTCGGATGTCATCATACGCTATATTCGTTGCCGTTTTGGTGACGACAATGCCGTTGATGATGATGCCATGAACAGCTGGAATCACCTTTTTGAAAACATCATTGTTGACCACTGTTCAATGAGCTGGTCAATTGACGAAACAGGCTCATTTTATGGCATTCGCAATTTTACGTTACAATGGTGTATCCTCAGCGAAAGTTTATTTAATTCAAAACATGATAAAGGGAAACATGGGTACGGAGGGATATGGGGAGGTGCTAATGCTACTTTCCACCATAATTTAATTGCACACCATACTTCTAGAAATCCACGCTTTGGTGGCACTCGTCCGGGATACATTCCATACCCTGCTTCAGAAGAATTAGTGGATTATCGAAACAACGTATTATATAACTGGGGAAACATTAATTCGTCTTATGGTGGCGAAGGGAGTAGAATCAATATGGTAAATAATTACTATAAACCAGGGCCAGCCACTCCGGGAAGTCTTACTGTTAGTTCTGCTTCAAATAAAAGAAACCGCCTTCTTTATTATTCGAGCTATGTAGTAGATAATGAAACAGATACTACGTGGGGCGGTAAATTTTATATCAATGGGAATGTAGTAGCGGGTTATCCAGATGTATCGGCAGACAACTGGGCAAAGGGTGTACAAAAAGACGGCTATGCAAAGGCTGATGCATTACTAGCAGTAGCCCGACAAAGTCAGCCATTCGCAACCGCACCTGTGCGTACACAAACAGCAGAAGCTGCGTATTTATCTGTGTTGGATAGTGCAGGAGCTATACTTCCTAGACGTGATGGCATTGATGCCCGAATTGTAAGAGAGACAACTTATGGTACAGCTACTTATGAAGGTGCGGCCTATGCTACTATCAAAGATACTGGGGTAAGTCATCCTTCTGGTATTATTGATAGCCCTTCGGATGTGGGAGGCGTGCCTAAATATGGTTCAAATACTCCGTATAAAGACGCTGATAAAGATGGAATGGACGACCTTTGGGAAATAGCCAATGGACTAAATCCCAACAATGCTAGTGATGGAAACTCAGTAGGTACAAATGGTTATACCAATTTAGAGAATTTCTTGAATGGTATTAATAAAGATACAGGTACAGGCGAAATCGCTGGTGGTTCTGTCATTATAGATTTAATGGGTTATGATGCTGTAGTTGCCCAAGATGGTACTGGTTCATACAAGACGATACAGGCTGCCATTGATGCTGCCCCCGTCAATAGCACAAAACCTTATAGAATCTTTATTAAAAATGGGAAGTATCTTGAAAAGGTATCTATCGTTGCTAACAAAACTTTTATCCATCTGATTGGTGAAAGTGCCGCTAAAACTATTATTTCATGGAATGACTATTCTGGAAAAGTAAATCCCGCAGGGGGAACATTCGGCACAAGCACCTCGGCAACATTAACCATCAAAGCAGCCGATTGTTATTTACAAAACTTGACAGTAGAAAATACTACAGGCGATGCCCCACAAGCTTTGGCCATTTCGTTGGAAGGAGATAGGAATGTAGCTAAAAGCTGTATTTTTCTAGGTGGACAAGATACTGTATTAAGTAATGGAGACGGTAAAAGACAATACTTTAAAAATTGTTATATCGACGGTGTCGTTGATTTTATCTTCGGAAGTGCCATTACTGTTTTCGATTCGTGTATCGTATATGCCAAAGACCGTACTGATAAATTGTCGGGGAGCTATATCACTGCCGCTAACACGCCTAATACTCAAAATTATGGCTATGTTTTCAGGAATTGTATTTTACCTGCTAATACTGGTGTAACTGCTTATGTGCTAGGCAGACCTTGGCAAAACGATGCTTCTACGGCTGATGTAGCGAAAAAATACAATAAAGTGGTTTTCTTGAATAGTATCTATGGCAACAAAATTGTAAAACCAGAAGGATGGTCAACTTGGGATGCAGGAACCAATACTAGTTTTATTACTTATGCAGAATATAAAAGCAAGCGATATGATGGCTCATTAGCGGATATTAGTAAAAGGCTATCATGGACGAAGCAATTGACAGATGCCCAAGCATCGCCATATTACGACAATACCAAAATATTTGGTGATTGGAATCCATGTACTACCACCACAGATTTTTGTACAACTCCTAAAGCTGAAATCGTAGCTGTCAATATCAAAACGGTAAAAGGAGCCAACCTCTCTACTCCTACTACTTTTTCATGGAATACTGCTTGGGCGATGAAAGACCTCCGCTATGAACTATACAGAAGTACCGATAACAAAGTCAACTTTTCCAAAATCAGTGAGACCGTTGCGACTACCGATACCCTGATAAATTTTAGTATGACTGACACCGCTCCTGTGGCAGGGAAGACCTATTATTATTTATTAAAAATAAGCAAAACGGGTTTGAAGGATTTTGTTTCTGATACCCTAACGATTTCAAGTGTTCCAACCATCATCATTGCAGGAACACCTAAAGATTTTATGCAAGGCTTGGGAAAGGCCTCCTCAGCACAAGTATATACGTTATCTGCTGAAAATTTAGCTGATAAGTTAAACGTCAGTATTCCCACTAATTTTGAAGTTTCTGCTGATGGAGGTAAAACATGGGTGGATGCGAAAAATACTATAAGCATTGCTCCAACCAATGGAAGCATTCCCACTACAACTATTCAAGTACGTTTGAATAGTACGCTGGCAGGAACTTTCAGTGGAAATATTATACATACCAGTACTGGAGCAACCAGTAAATCCATCACTGTAAACGGCACTACCCAAACAGATGCCCTGCCTGTTTCTCAACGACTGGCTTATTGGTCAATGGTAGTATCAGACACTGATAGTTCGGCACTAAGAGCCAAAGGCGTAACAGTGGGCAAACCCGTTTTGAAAAAACTTAGTTTATCGAATGGTTCTGTAATTCCTGCTTATTCAACACTACATGGACAAGCTTTTGCTCCTTCTACTGATGGAGGTGGTCTTTGGACTACCACTGGTGGAGGCTTTGGCAATAATTTGAGCCGTTCATCTTATGAACAATTTACCATTAAAGCTTCTGCTGGTTATGCTGTAAAAGTAGATTCCATCAGTTTAAAAATGGCTTTATATGCCGCTGCCACAGGTAAATTTGCAGTGGTTTATTCAAAAACAGGCTTTAAATCAGACTCTGCTGATGTTTCTGGTGGATTAATAGCTGGTGTGCCTATGCTTGGTTCGGCTAATGCTTCCTTTGCTAACCCTGCTATTCCAGTATCAGAGCCAAGTGCAACCGTTACTTTATACCAAATAGCCCTAAATGGTGCCAATGGTATTAACTTAGCTACTGGCGATTCTTTAACTATCCGTATGTATTTTAGTACAGGCAGTTCAAGTGCTGGTCGTTATGCCAAAATCAAAGATTTAAGTTTCTTAGGCTCAACCAAGGAAACGCAGCCTGCTACGCTCAATATTATTCAGTCTCTGACCGATTTTACTTATATGGTTGGCAGTAATTCACCTGTTCAAACGTATTCAGTTTCGGGCGAGAACCTAAGCGATGATATTAGCCTGACGGCACCGAACAACTTTGAAATTTCAAAAGATGGTACTACTTGGGTCACTTCAACAGGGGTTTTAAAATTAACCCAGTCTGCTGGAAAAGTCGCTAAAACCACTATTTATGTAAGAGCAAGCATCAATACTGCTGGTACATATAATGGTAATATTATTCATACTACGACAGGACTGAATGCGATTACATTACCGATAAAAGCTATTTTAACAGCCTCAGCTCCTACCCTAACAATTTTACAAAATTTACAAGACTTTACTTATCTGATAGGTTTGTCAGTAGCTACACAAAGCTATAGCCTAACGGGGGATAATTTTCTTGGAGAGCTAATATTGACACCTCCTCCACATTTTGAGATTTCTATTGATAATGCTACATGGGTAAATGCGGCTTCGACCTTAAAACTTACTCCGTCCGCAGGTAAATTATCACAAACGACTATCTATGTAAGATTGACAGCAAAGCTTATCGGTACTTTTACAGGAGAGATTAGTCATGCTTCGTCTGGTATGAGTACTAAAATGCTAGCGTTGAAAGGAATAGTATGTAGTCCTTTGGGAATAGAAGAAGAACCTGTTAATAAAATATTGTTTGGTCCTAATCCATCACAAAATGAATTAACGGTTTTTCATCCAGTAGCCAAAGCAACTTTAAGTATCTTAGGGACTTCTGGACAAAAAATTCAGAGTGTCAATACACAATCTAATAGTACTTCAACTATTTTAGACCTCAATCACCTATCTTCAGGAACATACTTCCTTGAATACCTCAATGGTGATTATCGGGAAGTGTTGAAGTTTATCAAAAATTAATGATCAAGCATTTATCAAAAGTATTTATTTATGAAAACTAAAAGTGTCTTTCTCTGCTTTCTACTGTTATTGATAGCCAATATTTTGAAGGCACAGCAATATGATTTTGTAGTTGCTCAAGATGGTAGTGGACAATTCAAAACCGTTCAAGAAGCCATCAATGCCGTTCCTGATTTTCGTAAAAAACCTACGACAATTTTTATCAAGAAAGGTACTTATAAAGAAAAATTGGTATTGGCTGAATCAAAAGCCATGGTGCAATTCATAGGAGAAAGCCTTACTGAAACCATTCTTAGTTATGATGATTATGCACAGAAAAAGAATATTTTTGGCGAAGAAAAAGGGACAACAGGTTCGGCAAGTTTTTATGTGTTTGGGAATGAGTTTTCAGCTAAAAATATCACCTTTCAAAACTCAGCAGGACCAGTTGGTCAAGCAGTAGCTATTTGGGTAAAGGGTGATAAAGCCAAATTTGAACATTGCAGGTTCTTAGGTTTTCAAGATACCCTTTATACGTATGGGCACGAAAGCAGGCAATACTATTACGATTGCTATATAGAAGGAACTGTTGATTTTATCTTTGGCTCATCTACGGCTCTCTTTGAAAAATGCACTTTGTTTGCCAAGAAAAACGGTTACCTAACAGCGGCTTCGACACCAGAAAATAAAGCATTCGGCTACGTTTTTAACAATTGTACCATCACAGGAGATGCCGAGGCTAACACTTTTTATTTAGGCCGACCTTGGAGACCTTTTGCTAAAGTAGTATTCATACAATGTAGCCTTGGCAAACAAATAAGACCAGAGGGGTGGCACAATTGGGATAAAGCAAGCAATGAACAAACAAGCTATTTTGCTGAATATAAAAACACAGGTGAAGGGGCAAACACTGACAAAAGAGTTCCGTGGACACATCAGTTAAGTGATGAAGAAGCGAAGGGCTATACCAAAGAAGCTATTTTTGGTGATTGGAAAGTAGATTAACATACCAAAGTTTTATATTATAAGTATCATTTGTTTCACACTCATTATTCTTCAATGCTAAAGTTCATTTAAGCAATTGTTACCAGTTGTTTAATTGAACTTTTATGTTTTTATCACATTCTTCTCAGTGTATTCCTCAGGTGTGTCCCAAAAATTACCCACTTTATACTCACTTCTCCTCAATTTATCACTTATTTTCATGTTGTTTGATTTTCCTTTTAAAAATGATTAGTTCCTAAAACTTCATTTTTTCATCACACAATGATGTGAAGTGTCACATTAGTCATTTTTTATAAATAATTAATAATCAAATATTTATAAAAAAATCATCTCTCTTTTATGGTATCACATCAATAGGTATTTCCTCCATTCATGTACATTTCTTTTATGTTGATTAGACAAACAGGCAAATTAGACACTGCGAAATAGCAGTAATTAGAAAAACAATTTAACTGAAAACCCTAAAAATCAAACGTCCAAATTTAAACTTTAATGTCTTATGAAAACTAGAAAAATCCTTGTGTATGCTTTATTGGCTTTAGGAATTATTACATTACAATGGTCATGCAGTAAAGATGACGATAACGTAACGCCCGCAGCTACTGAACAAGACCCTAATGCGCCAAAAGGACAAGTGAAAGTAGGTATTACTGATGCTCCGATTGACAATGCCGAAATTAATGGTGCTTTTGTAACCATTACAGAAGTAAGATTAGATGGAAAAAGATATGATGGATTTCAAGGACCGAAAACAGTAAATATTGCTGAACTTAACAATGGTAATTTCTTAACATTGGTTGATGGCAAATTCCAAACTGGTACGTATAGTAAACTAACGTTTGTATTTGACTATGAAAAAGACCAAGCTGGTAATGCCCCTGGTACGTATATCTCTAAAGTAGACGGGACTAAAAGTAAGTTAGCTATTTCAGGAAATGCTAGAAACTCGCTTGATGTAAACAGTAAACCTTTTACAGTAACTGAAACTGGTACGACTGATTTAATGGTTGATTTCGATTTAAGAAAGGCAATTAAAACCTATAATGAAAATGCTAAGAAAAATTATTCATTCGTTACTTACGGCGAATTGCAGTCATCAGTTAGAGTAGTTAACAAAAGCGCTACTGGTACTATCACAGGTCATGCAAACGGATATAATTCTACGATGATGGGAAAAGTGGTAGCATACGTGTATAAAAAAGGAGAATTTAACCCTAGTACTGAAGCGAAAGGACAAGGCGATAGTTCAATAGAATTTAAAAATGCTGTTTCAAGCTCAGTAGTTGATGGAAACGGTAATTTCAAAGTATCGTTTTTGGAAGAAGGTAATTATGAAATACACTTTGCTTCTTACAAGCCTTCAGGTGATGCTAATTCTTCATTTACATTAAATGCGTTATTGAATGTATCGAGTGCATTAGATTTGAATACTATTGCAGTACAATCTAATACCAACGTATCGGTATCATTATCAATAACAGGGGTAATAGGTTTATAATATCAAGAGTGATGAGCTTTGAGATTTAAGTATTCCGCTGATGCGGTTTAAACGCTAACTTATCAACATCGTTTTTAAGACTATTTAACACTCCTTATTTCATAAGCAAAAGCTTCAATTAATGTCCATTAGGCATTTGTTGAAGCTTTTACTTTTGTAGGACCAATGACCTTCTATAAAATATCGTGTTCAACATGAAAGACTTAAATGCTTTTTTCGTTTTTTATAGGCTAACATGATATAATATGTCTAACAGATATCTTCTTTCTTTTATCTTTTTATTATTGCTATCCAACGTGAGTGTTGGACAAAAAATTATTAAAGGTAAAACACTGCATAAAAACTCTAAAGAACCTATTCCTTATGTTAATATCGGGGTTGAAAAATCAAATATTGGTACTATTTCTAATGCTGATGGAAGCTTTTTAATTGTTATTCCTCAAAATTTGAGTTTAGATACTTTAACTTTTTCAGCCCTTGGTTTTGGAAAAAGAAGGATTCCGATAAAATTACTAACACATCAAAAAGATATTAATATCCTTTTGAATGAAAAATCTACATTGCTCAATTCCGTAACTGTCAGTGCGACTAAACAGAAAAACAAAACCTTTGAAATAGGGAATAAAACCTCTAATGGTGGTGAGTATGAGCCAGACACTACTTATGCTGGGCGATGTATTGCATTACTCATCGAAAACAAAGAGGAGTATATTCAAAAGGGGTTTGATTTCCCTGCTTATTTAGAAAAAGTGAACCTCAGAATATTCAGAAATAACCTCAAGTCATTTAAGTTTAGAATCCGATTAAATGCTGTTGATAGTTTGACTGGTCAACCTAGTGAAGACCTTCTTCAACAAAGTATTATCGTGGAGTCTTCTATGAAAAATGGCTGGCTGACTTTTGACCTTTCCCATTTGAACTACTTAATCACAAAACCATTTTTTGTAAGTTTTGAACAAATACTTGATTTGCACGACAGAACAGCTATTGCTGATGGTTATAGAGATTTTATGCAAAAGTATCCTGAGAGACTAAAGACCGATACCGTAGAGTTTGAAGGCAAGAAGGTGGTTAATCAAAAAATTATGAGAGGAGGAATAGATTTACCGGGTACATTCATTGGCATATCTACCTCCAATAACAATCGTTATACCTGTTTTGCCAGAGAAACAAGTTTAGGCGAGTGGAAAAAAGTAAGGGGTATTGTTACAGCCTATATTGCTGTAAGTAATCAGGCAAGTTTGAACGGAATCATAAAAACAAGTCCAGCAATACCTTGTAAAGATGCGATTGAGTGCCTCATAGAAAAAAACTGTAAGGATTTTATCGACGAAAGTGGAATGAACGGCTTACAGGTTTGTGTTAGTAAAGGAAATAAGATAAAATATTCAATTAATTTAGGCTATGCAGATGTAGCCAACAACATTCCCGTTACTGATTCTACTCGTTTTCGGATAAATAGTATCTCCAAAGCGATGACGTCGCTTGCATTAATCAAGCTTATGGCAGCAAATAAACTTGATTTGGATGCTCCTATTCAACAATATCTTCCTGATTTTCCGCTAAAAAAATATACGATTACTACCCGACAATTGGCTGGTCATTTAGCTGGTTTTCGTGATTACAAAGAGAATGATTTGAATGATTATATTCGCACAGAACATTTTGATAATGCCATTCAAGCACTGAAAGTATTTAAAGATGATACTTTGCTTTTTAAGCCTAATACTCAATTTCATTATTCTAGTTTTGGTTGGAATTTAATTGGTGCCGTCATTGAAGGAGCAAGCAAAGAAAGTTATTTACAGTACATGAGAGAAAATATCTGGCAACCTTTAAAACTATCCTCTACTTGTGGAGACGATGTAAAAAGTACTATCAACAACAGAAGTAAATTTTATGATGTCACAGGACAAGAAAATGATTTGGGAGATTTAAGTTATAAATATTCAGGCGGTGGGCTTTTATCAACGGCTAAAGACTTAGTAACATTAGGGAATGAAATCCTACATGGTAATTATTTTGACCCAACTTTAAAGAAGGCACTTTTTGAAAGTCAGTATACCACTGATAAGCAAGCAACAGGCTATGGTATTGGCTGGTACACAGGCAAAGACAAAAATGGACATCGCATCTGGTATCATGCGGGCGATTCCTTTAGCAGTAGTTCATACTTAATTATTTATCCAGACGATGATATTGTAATCGCCTTTCTTGGAAATTCACAAGATGGTGTGATGTTTAATGTACAGAATATTGGAGAGTTGGTTTATGGGAAGTAGTGTTGAGTTTAAATTATAACAGAATTAAGTCAAATTTTTTATTAATTTCTAGCGAGGGACTTAAGTCC
>NZ_JBWKYN010000177.1:0-12406 GCF_059423785.1 Arcicella sp. GW458-12-2-14-TSB2
GTTTTTGTATATTTACAAAATACATCTGCGTTAATTCAGTGAATAAATTTACTCAAAATAAAAATTAAAAACCAAATTTATGGATACTTTTTTTAGTCAAAATCTACAATTTTTACGCAAAAGCCTAGAAGGTAAGGTTTCTCAGGAGAAAATGGCTGATGAATTAATGATAAAGAAGTCAACTTTGGGTTCTTACGAGAGCGGTAGAGCAGAACCGCGTTACACAGATTTGGTTAAACTTGCGGAATATTTCAATGTGAATATAGATGAGTTATTGAAAGAAGACCTTTCTGTAAAGTCGCCTAGTCCTAAACAAGAAGAACGATTACGAATTTTAACTACTACTGTAAATTTAGATAATGAAGAAAATATTGAATATGTGCCCATCAAGGCAGTAGCGGGATATGTAAACGGCTATGGAGATTTAGAGTATATTAGTAACCTACCTGTATTCAATGTGCCTTTTTTGGCAAAAGACAAAAAATATAGGGTGTTCCCAATTCAGGGCGATTCGATGTTACCCCTCCGAGAAGGCTCTTTGGTCTTTGCTGAATATGTAGAAAATTGGAAGACTGTCAAAGATGGAACAGTTTGCATCGTTGTAACCAGGAGTGAAGGCATAGTACTTAAAAAAGTTTTTAATTATTTAGCCGAAATGAATGTGCTTGTTTTGAAATCAACCAATGAACACTATGCTCCCTATCCAGTTTTGGGGGATGATATACAGGAATTATGGAAGTTTGTAGGCTATTATTCTTCTAAATATCCATTATAAATAGTATAGATGACCAGCAATTATAGTCAAATAGGTTTTATTAGGCATGCTTTTTTTTAAATTAATATTTAGTTTTGAACTAAATATTAATTTAAAATGTAATAACATTAAATGTATATACATTTATTTGTCAATTAAATAAAAAATATCATGAACCTAATAGAGACTTTAAATTGGCGATATGCCACCAAAAGAATGACTGGGGAAGTAGTTCCTCAGGAAAAAGTTGATAACATCCTAGAAGCCATTCGTTTATCAGCTTCTTCTATGGGCTTGCAACCATTTAATGTTATAGTAATTGATAATCCAGCATTGAAAAGTAAAATTCAACCAGTGGCTAATAATCAGCCACAAATAGTTGAATCTTCACACTTATTGATATTTGCGGCTTGGGCAAATATCACACAAGAGAAAATCGATGCTTACTTAGATTTGATTGCATCTGAGAGGGGTGTTGCTCCAGAATCATTAGCAGGTTTCAGAAAGAGCCTCGAAGGTTTTTTAAAACGTACCAAAGAAGAAAACTATCATTGGGCTGCGCGTCAGGCTTATATTGCTTTAGGGACTGGACTCGTCGCTGCAGCGAACGAACAAGTAGATGCTACACCTATGGAAGGCTTTAAACCTGAAGGAGTAGACGAGCTATTAGGCTTGGAAGAAAAAGGGCTAAGAAGTGTTGCTTTTATGACACTTGGCTATCGTGATACTGGTAAAGACCCTTTGGCATTTGCTAAGAAAGTAAGAAGAAGCACAGAAAATTTCTTTATAAGATTTCAATAAAATATTGAGTTACCCAATTTTAAAATCAAAAAAGCGGTCAAAAAACTAATTTTTGACCGCTTTTTATGATTGATGGGCAGTGAATTCCTACTGTTTGAGCGGAGCGAGTCGGTTCGCCGATGCGATTAGGAATTCTTGATTTTTTTGTTACTTTTTGCATCAAGGCAAAAAGTAAGGACGAGTATAAATCTTAAATTTTCTAAAACTTGCTATTTTACAAGAAAATTCGAGATGACTCATGTTTATATTTACTAACATCCACAAAAACCTTTGTATTGATAAAAGTAGTTTTTACCTCGATAAATTACCTTAATCTTAAAACGATAATACTCTAAACAGCTATCAGGCACTTTCTTGATAAAAGTTTGATGAATCAATATTTTGTATCTTTCATTGGCAAAAGCTTCGGAATAATACTTTGTGCCTTTTATGGCTTTAAAAGCTTCATCTTTTCCCGTCAGATTAAACAACGCTATATTGTCGACCTCATCAGATTCTGACAAATTAGCAATTGTTGCATCGTTTCCTTTTGTAATATAACAACCAGCATGGTGTTTAGGGTCTTTTAAAGCATGGAATACTGGCTTTTGTGCTAATGTCTGCCATGTAATCAAATGCATCCAAAGCGTCATTACAATTTTCATATGAATATTAATTTAGGACTAAACTTATCTTCTTTTCTGAACTTTCAATGATATCCGATTTACCCTTGTTAATAGGTACTACAACCTTCCCATTCAACACAAAGTGATGATATTTTCCCGTCGGAAAAGTAAGGACAAGTTTCCAATCTGATTGTGATTGTTCAATTTTCAAGGTTAAGTTATTACTATTATTGTCATAATGAATACCTATTTCATTGTCACCCACTTTTACATTTTCCAGACTCGCTTTATTCCAAGTACTTGGCATTTGCGGTTGAATTACAATTGTTTTCTCTGAAGCCTTTGGTTGTATCCCGAAAAATTGTTGGACAATAGGAACACCATAACTATATAAATTCCAAGCCTGTGCTATCATTCCATAGTCGGGCGAGACTTCATAAATAGAACCGGGTAAGGCAAAACTAAAGGATTTGGTCATTGCATTCAAATAATGTAATGCCTTATCTGGGCGACCGTAATTATTTTCGGCAATGGCTAATACGCCCGTTGGTAAGGTCATTACGGCTCCAGTATAAGTAAATATCTTTCGATTCAACGAGGTGGGCATTTCGTCTTTCCCTGCTGTTTCGTCTCGGTCGATACCTGTTACAAACACACCAAATGGACTGACAAATTTGCTGGCCGTGTTCAATGCTATAATGGCTTTATCAGCATCAGCAATGCCCATTTCCATAGGAGTATTTACTACCCAATTATGATGAAGTACAAAACCTTGCGAAATATTAGCAGGTAATACTGATATTTTATTTTTAGTAATGTTGAGTTCTTCTACTGCCCACGGTTTTTTAAGGGTGTCGGCTCTGACGATGGCATCATCAATTAAATGTAAGGCTTGTTCTTTAGTACCAATAAAATCAGCAAAGGAATTGGCATCAGCCACCCAAAAATCTTTATTGATTTTCTGACGGATTAATTGAGCTTTGGCTGAATACATTGTTGCTAAGGCATTATCATCCATTGCTTTCGCCATTTCAGCAGCATCAGCAAAGGCTTTTTGGGTATAAACCGCTACGTCAATCATTTCTGAGTTCATCCCATGAATTTCCATCATGCCAAAACCATCTGGAAACAAATTACCATTTGCATCATTCTTAGTCATTAGCCAGTCTAACCCTTTTTTAATAGTTGGAAAATATTTTGCTAAAAACACTTTATCGCCCGTCCATTGATATACTTTATAAATGAGTGAAGCAAATTGTGGTGTTTCATTGATATTGCCATCGTTAAAAACGGCTCCATTTGTAGAAACTTCATGGAGTATTTTGCCATTCTCACTGGTTTTCTTTGAAATTTTATGAATCAAATCAATTGCATTATAAACCACATCTTTTCTGCCTGTGGCAATTAAGCCTTGCAAGGCGTACTCGCCATCTACCCCAAACCACCAAGGATAGTCGGGCAAGCCAGCAGATAAGCCACGACCAATTTCTGGCACATCGCGAATCAGCCAATCAGTATCATATTTAACCCAACGAAAGGCCTGTTCTAATTTTTTATCAGGAATTGTCAAACGTGTTTGATGATCAATACCTTCATAGCGTAATCGTTTTTCAGCCAATAATTTTGAAGCATTCGTTTGAACAAACTGATAGGTATCTTTCATCTGCTGTGAAGATTGATACGACCCTGCTATGGTGATAGGAATAGTTTTAGCGCTATTCGCAGGAACAGTGAGGGTAAAACTTAAAGCTGCCCTACAGCCTTTTCCTTGAGGTTGATAATTGCAAACAGGAGTAGCATTTGCCTTTTCAGCATTCAGCCCACCAAACATGACGAACCAAGGATTTAAGGCATCTTTAGCTATCCAAGTATTGGTGGCTTCATCCCATGTTGCTTCATCATTGCCATCTATCATTCCTGTTCTTTCACCTAGCCAAACAGGGCGTAAATCAGTATAAGTATCAAATAGGAAGGTAAACGTTTTGTCAGTAGCTTCTGTATTGTTAAACGTATATTCTACAACTACGGCTTCTTGCCCGTCAGGTACAAACTGAAATCGTTCGATAGATAAGCCTTTTACGGCTGATTGATAAGCGTGTTTATTGGCAAAGGGATAATTGACAAATTCATCAGCATGGGACAAGCAGGTAGATTGCCCATTTATCACAATTGTTACTGTAAAGCCATCTATTAATTTGATGGGATGGTCCCAAATGCCCCCCATTTCGCCTGCTACGTGCCAACCCAAATCAGGAAACTGACCGTTCTGATGACCTATCATATACAACCTATCGCCCGCAGTGACATAAGGAGAATTGAGGTATTCGGTTCTTCCTTTAATACTTTCTACATTGGATAATGATTTTTCTAAGTTTAGATTTGATGAAATTTTTTGAGTACAGTTGGTCACCAAGAGGCTTATCCAAACAAGACCAAGTACACTAAATCGCTTTTTAAGGGTATTCATAGATTGTTTATTTATAAAAATGGAGTTGATAATCAATTAACCTGTAGTGTAATTTTTTATTTTTCTACAGGTAATTCAGGGTATTTTCTTGTATAAATATCAGAAAATTTGTGAACAAAATAAGGGAAAATTTCTAAGGAAAATACCATCACTTATGATGAATCATTATTTAAAATAGTATTATTGCAGTCAAGTAATGATTAGTAAATAGTGATTGGTGATTAGTTGTGCTTTGTGCTTGCCTAGAATAGGTTGACATAAATTTCAACATATTTATGAGTAAATCGAAATTAGATTCTAAAAAAAGTATATGTATTTCAAGTTGCTAGTTATTAATTGTTTACGATAAATGGAAACGTTGCTATAATTTTATTGATTACTTAACAAAAACTTTGTCCAATTAAAAATTTAAAAACCAAATGAAAAAAACACTGTTTATTGTATTGCTCTTGGCAAGCTTTTCAGGCAAATCCCAAAAAAGTAGTTTAAATATTATTCCTCAGCCAGTTGAAATTGAACAAACTGCTGGTTTATTCACCCTTACTAAATCAACCATTGTCAGCTATAATAATGCTTCGGCACGTTCGGTGGCTGATATGCTAGTACAGAAACTAAATACACCAACAGGGTTTTTGTTGAAAACACAAGAAGGCAAAGGTGGTGCGATACAGTTGATTCTTAATGAAACCAACAATGATAACATAGGTAAGGAAGGTTATACTCTGGTATCAACCACTAAAGCAGTTATTGTTAGTGCTAATACTACGGCTGGTTTATTTTATGGTATTCAAACACTTGTTCAATTATTACCAAAAGAAATAGAAGCCAAAGCTGTTACAAAATCTTCATGGACGATTCCTGCGGTAAAAATTACAGATTATCCAAGATTTGCATGGAGAGGAATAATGTTTGATGTGAGTCGTAATTTCTTTTCAAAAGAAGACGTGAAAAAATACATCGACCAATTGGCTAGAATGAAATATAATACCTTCCATTGGCACTTAACAGATGACGAAGGATGGAGAATAGAGATAAAATCATTACCAAAACTTACACAGGTAGGGGCTTTCAGAGTACCTCGTTCAGGACACTTTGGTGACCGTGCTATTCCTAAAGACGGTGAAGCCGCTACGGTAGGAGGTTTCTATACACAAGACGATATCAGAGAGGTAGTTGCCTATGCGCAAGACAGAAATGTTACGATTGTGCCAGAAATTGATGTGCCCGGTCACAGTATGGCAGCAATTGCGGCATATCCAGAATTAAGCTGTAACAAGAATCCAAAAACTTTTGTAAACCCTGGGGCTGCGATGGCCGATTGGTACGGAAACGGTACATTTAAAATGTTGTACGAAAATACGCTGAACCCTTCGGATGAAAAAGTGTATGAGTTTTTAGATAAAGTATTTACAGAAGTAGCTGCGCTTTTCCCGAATAAATACATCCATGTAGGTGGTGATGAATGTTACAAAGGTTTTTGGGCTGCAGACGAAGGTTGCCAAGCATTGATGAAGCAACTCAACATTCGCCATGTGGAAGATTTACAGGGATATTTTATGAATCGCCTAGAAAAAATCTTGAAAGCAAAAGGCAAAAAACTACTAGGTTGGGATGAAATTTTAGAAGGAGGTATTTCGCCAGAAGCTACCGTAATGAGTTGGAGAGGAATTAAAGGAGGTATTGAAGCAGCAAAAATGGGACATGACGTAGTGATGACACCTACAACTTTTGCTTATTTAGATTATAACCAAGGAGAAGCTACTGTAGACCCACCAATTTATGCAGGTTTGCGTGTCAGTAAAAGTTATAGCTTTGAACCTGTACCTGATGGTGTAGATGCTAAATATATTTTAGGTGGACAAGGAAATATGTGGACAGAGCAAATCCCATCATTGAGATATGCTGAATATATGTCGTATCCAAGAGTGTGGGCGTTGGCAGACGTGTATTGGTCACCGAAAGCATCCAAAAATTGGGATAATTTTGCAAAGCGCATGGAAGCACATTTTGAAAGAGCGGATTTAGCACAAGTGAATTATTCTCGTGCGGTATATGATGCCATCGTAAAAACGACGTTAAAAGATAATAAACTTAGTTTGGAACTAGGAACAGAGTTGGCAGATTTGGATATTTATTATACCATTGATGACACCATGCCTGACAGTTTTTCACCTAAATATAGTTCTATCGTTGACTTGCCAGAAGGTCCTATCACTTTAAGAGTAATTACGTATCGTAGTGGAAAACCAATTGGACATTTGATTACGCTAAAAAGAGCAGATTTAGAAAAGAGAGCTTCAAAGAAGTAATTTTATATTTTTTAAAAGAATAGTATAAAAAATAATGTTTCATTATTCAAGTGTCTTTATTTTCTCAGGAAAAAGGATTAACTTGAATAGTGGAACATTATTTTTTTATAGGATAATTGTTTTTGATTTGTTTGAACAAATACTACTTTATTGCCTTTAGTTGTGTTACGGGTATTGGTTAGAAGGGTAGAAGAATTTACTTTATCTATAAAAAAAAGAAAAAATAATATTTTTTAACGTTTTTAGCATACTTTAGCCCGATTATTGTTTAAGAAAATACAAGACAGTCTTTTCCTTATTTATGTATGTTTTGATAACCTACAAGAGAGGAAAATATGATTCAGATAACCACACACACTTTATAAAATTATGAAATTGTCTAGCTTTAATATAACAACCCTTTTGATAATTACTTTTTGGATACCCATATTTGGACAAGTACAAAAACCTCATTTCAAAAGATTTTCAAATACAGAAGGACTTTCACAGAGCCACGTAAGAGCTATACTAAAGGATAGCAAGGGCTTTATGTGGTTTGCCACGGGCGAAGGGCTCAATAAATTCGATGCTTATAATTTTACTGTATACAAACATTCAGTAGATAACCCCAACACCATCAGTGATAATTTAGTATTTGATATATTAGAAGATGACGAAAACAATATTTGGGTAGCTACGGGAATCGGATTGGATAAGTTCGACCGTAAGAAAGAAGTCTTTACACACTGTATTAAAATAGATAAAAGATTAATCGTCAGAGACATTTTTCAGGATAGTAAAAAACGAATTTGGTTAGGTACCAATTTCGGTCTTGTGCTATATAACCCAACAACGGGGAAATATATTTCTTATAAACACGAAGAAAATAATAAGAATAGTTTAAGTAATGATTTTATTTTCAAAATCTGTGAAGATAAAAATCATGAAATATGGATTGCTACGCAAGATGGGCTAAATAGGTTTAATCCAGAAACAAAGCAATTTGTAAAGTATTTTCATGACCCTAAAAATCCTACTAGTATTTCTTCAAGTTTTATCAAAACAGTGTACCTAGACTCTGAAAAGACTATTTGGATTGGTACGCTAGGAGGAGGTATCGCCAAGTTTAATGATAAAACCGATAACTTTACGATTTTTAGACATAATCCAAAGAACCGTAATAGCTTAGCCCTTGATGATATTTTATCTTTTAATGAAGATGAAGAGCATAATCTGTGGATAGGTACGGAAAATGGAGGAATCAGTGTTTTCAATAGAAAAACAAATGGCTTTACAACCATTGAAAATGACCCTAATGATGATTCTAGTTTGAGTAGCAACTCTGTTTATAGCATATACCTTGATAATATCGGAAATATGTGGATAGGGACTTATTCAGGAGGGGTATGTTATTTACCAAAATCAGGGAGTAAATTCCCTCTGTTCCAGCACCAAATAGGTGAAAATAGTCTAAATAATAATATTGTACTGGCCATTGAAGATGATTATAAAGGGAATGTCTGGATTGGTACTGATGGAGGTGGGCTAAATAAATTTAATCCAATTACGAATCAATTTTCGTATTTAAAACATGACCCCAAAAATATTAATAGTCCGAGTACTGATTACATCATTTCTGTGTTAGAAGTGGAGAAAGATATATTGGCTTTGGGATATCACAGAGGCGGTTTTGATTTATTTAATACTAAAACAGGAGTATTTACGCATCATCTTCCAGAGGAAAATAACCCTATTTCTATCTCATCTAAAAGTGTAAATATTATCATCAAAGATAAACAAGCAAACCTGTGGCTTGGAACTTGGCGAGGAGGGCTAAATTTCTATGATAGAAAAAAACATACTTTTACCCGCTACATCAATAATCCGAAGGATAACACAACGCTTTGTGATAATGTTGTAACGAACCTGTGCGAAGACAAAAAAGGAAATATTTGGATTGGGACAGAAAATGGACTTGATAAATTTGATATTCGTACCAAACAATTTGTTCATTACAAGCACGACCCTTCAAATCCTAATAGCTTGAGCAATAACCTGATTTATGTTATTATAGAAAATGAACAAGGGGAAATTTGGATTGGGACTGGAAGTGGATTAAATATTTTTAATCCTAAAACCAATGTTTTTACCAAATTGAAAGAGAAGGATGGCCTACCGAATGAAGCAATCAATGCCATTGTAAAAGACAATGATGGGTTCTATTGGATAAGTACGAATAAAGGAGTGTCAAGGTATGACCGTAAGAATAAGGTATTTAAAAACTATGATATTTCTGATGGTTTGCAAGGCAATGAATTTAAAGTACACTCTTCTTTAAAAACACCAGATGGAAAAATATACTTTGGAGGCTCTAACGGATTTAATGCTTTCTATCCTCAGAAAGTAATAGATAATGCATTTGTTCCGCCGATTTATATTACTAATTTTTTCATTTTTAATAAGGCTGTTGAGATTGGTAATAACTCGCCACTTACAAGCCACATTAATGAGACGAAGAAAATAGAACTTGATATGAAACAATCAGTGTTTTCATTTGAATTCGCTGCATTGAATTATACTTTGGTAGAAAAAAACCAATACGCATATAAATTAGACGGTTTTGACAAAGATTGGAATTATATAGGCAATAAACGAGGGGCAACATACACTAATTTAGACCCTGGGCATTATATATTTAGGGTAAAAGCATCTAATAATGATGGCTTGTGGAATAATGAAGGAATAGCGATTGATTTGATTATTACGCCACCCTTTTGGATGACGCTTTGGTTTAGAGTATTGATGGGTTTTGCCATAATAAGTGGTGCTTTTGCATTTTATCGTTATAGGATAGGGCTGGTAAATGTAAAAAAAGCATTGCTAGAAAAGGAGGTAAAACTCAGAACAGCCCAATTAATGCAATCGACGATTGAGGAAAGAAAAGCTAGAAAAGAGGCTGAACAGGCAAACCGCGCCAAAAGTATTTTCTTGGCTACAATGAGCCACGAAATCCGTACGCCATTGAATGGTATTATTGGTGTGGCATCTTTGTTAGAAGAAACACAGCTAGATGAAGAACAGCGCAATTATTCTAAAACGATTCATGCTTGTGGAGATGATTTGTTAACGGTAATTAATGACATCCTTGATTTTTCTAAGATTGAATCTGGAAAAATGGAGCTTGAAAAGAAAGACTTTAATATACGTGTTTGTACTGAAGAGGTTCTTGATGTTTTTGCCGTAAAAGCGGCTTCATTGAAATTAGATTTACTTTGCCAAATAGAAGCAGATGTGCCTAATCAAGTAGTGGGAGATAGCCTCAGATTAAGACAAGTATTGTTGAACTTGATAGGAAATGCTATTAAATTTACAGAACAAGGAGAAATTTTTGTGAGGGTATTTATGATTAAAAATGAAAAAGATGCTCCTTTAGAAATAGGTTTTCAGGTAATAGATACAGGGATAGGTATTCCCGCAGATAAAATAGACAGGTTGTTTAAAGCATTTTCTCAAGTAGATTCTTCAACAACCCGTAGATATGGCGGAACTGGATTAGGATTGGTAATTAGTGAAAAATTAGTGTCTTTGATGGGAGGAACGCTTGGTGTTGAAAGCGAGTTTGGGAAAGGAACTACTTTTACGTTTTCAATACAGGTAGCTGAAAGTACATCACCTGAAATTGTAAGTACTATTCTGCCTAAAGCTGAATTTTTAGAACATAAAAAAATACTGGTAGTTGATGATAATTCAACGAATAGAAGTATTTTGAGGGCGCAGTTGGAGCAATGGAAAATGATGCCATTGGTAGCCTCTTCAGGGACAGAAGCATTAAATTTTATTGAGAATGAACAGGAAATATGCATGGTGATTACAGATATGCAAATGCCTGAAATGGATGGAATACAGTTATCGTTAAAAATTAAGTCCATTAAACCAAAACTACCCATTATGTTGCTTAGTTCAATTGCTGATGATCAACATAAGGCTTACCCTGATTTATTCTGTTCGATACTTACAAAACCTGTAAAACAGCATACATTATATAAGAATATACTGACAAATTTAACAATAAAAGAAAATAGAACTTTGACAGATAAAACATTGACTCAACCCGTCGTTCAAAAATTAGCAAATGATTTTGCCGAACGATTCCCCGTATCAATATTGGTTGCCGAGGATAATCCGATGAACCAAAAATTTACCCTTAAAGTATTAAGTAAATTGGGATACGAAGCCGATTTGGCTGAAAATGGGCTATTAGTACTAGAAGCATTTGATAAAAAAGAATATGATATCGTTTTGATGGATTTACAGATGCCCGAAATGGATGGTTTGGAAGCATCAATGAAAATCAGACAAAATACGGCTATCAAACAACCTGTCATTGTTGCGATGACTGCTAACATGATGAACGATTGTCAGGCTGATTGTGATGCAGCAGGTATGGATGATTACATCGGTAAACCGTTTCAGTTAGAGGCTTTTGTGAAGCTATTAGAAAAATGGGCTGGACGAATCAAGGAGAATAGAACGCAGGTAGCTAACTAGGCGAGATTAAAATATTGAGGGTTATTTATCTGACAATAACCCTCGTTTACTATTTCTTGAAAAATAAAAGGGGCAAATTACCTTCTTGTATAAAATGTTTTGTTACACTTTCATTGAAAAATCTATCTAATAAAGATTTTTCATGAATAGCTAATACGATAACATCTGGTTTATGATTCTTGATGTAAGTTTCTAGCCCTTCAATAATTTCAGCACGATTGATGCACTTCACTTCTAAGTTATTACCTTGAAACTTATCTTCTAAAAAGCCCTTCATTTCTTGAATGGCATATCCTCCATTAGGCTCAAAATAATCATGAATATGAACAACCTTACATTTTGAGCCTAATGGCTGAGCAGTTGTCAATATTTTTTGAATAGCAGCTACTTCATCGCCTTGAAAATCTGCTGCATACAATAAATGCTGAGGATAGTTGATTGGAGCATTTGCTGGTATAACCCAAACAGGGCAACTAGCAGTTTTCATTACTTCCTGAGAATGAGTGCCTAGCCAACGTTCAAAAATATTGCTAGCACCTTTAGTCCCCATCACAATTAAGTCTGCATGAATCTGCTTAGCTATACTTACAATTTTATCCGTCGCTAAGCCATATTCTACTTTTTGAGTTATCCTTTCAGGAACTAACCCTGATTTTTTAATAAAATCTACTGTAAATTTTTCAAGGTTTTGTTCTGCTTCTTTTCTATTTCTATTGATGAAATTCTCAATATCAGAAGGCAATTGGTATTCAGAAATAATAGGAATACTATATATGTTCAGTAAAACTACTCTTGCATTAAATAACCTTGCTAGCATACCTGCATATTGTGCTGCATGTTTGGCATTATCACTAAAATCAGTAGGGAAAAGGATCGTTTTCATAAAATTGAAATTTAATTTATGTTTTAAAGTTCCTTTATTAATGAATAGAAAATTATGACT
>NZ_JBWKYN010000178.1:0-12398 GCF_059423785.1 Arcicella sp. GW458-12-2-14-TSB2
GTTTGTAAGTATCTGTTATTCAAGCCTTATCACTAGCGAGGGACTTAAGTCCCTCGCTAGTGATAAGGCTTGAATACTAATTCTCTATTTGAGACATTTTCCTCTTTACATGCAGCTCAATCGCCCGCCATCTACAGGCAAGTTAACGCCATTGATATAAGCTGCCGCTGGGCTACACAAAAATGCTACAGCTGCACCAAATTCTTCTGCCTCACCAAATCTGCCTGCTGGAATATCTGCTTGAAAAACCTTTTCCATCGCTTCTTTTTCTAATCCTGCTGAATTGGCTCGTGAGTTTACTACAAAATCTAAGCGTGCCGTTTTAGTATAACCTGGCAATACATTATTCACGGTAATACCAAAGTGTCCCAATTCATTTGCCAAGGTTTTTGACCATGAAGCTACCGCTCCACGAGTAGTATTGGATACACCTAAACCATTGATGGGTTGTTTTACCGAAGTAGAAATGACATTGATGATTCTACCAAAACCAGCTGATTTCATGCTTGGAACACAGGCTTGCACCAAAATATGATTACAAATTAAATGATTGGAAAAAGCTTGTGTAAATTCCTCAATCTTGGCATCTATGATAGCGCCACCTGCTGGGCCTCCTGTATTGTTCACCAATATATGAACTACTGGATTGGCTTCAAGGTGTTTTTCGATACCCGCTTTTACTTCATCAGGTTTAGAAAAATCAGCTACGAAATAAGAATGTTGCTGTCCTTTTGAACTATCTAGGCTTTGAAGAGTTTCCTTAAGTGTAGTTTCGTTACGGGCTACTAAAGTTACATTAGCACCTAACAGTGCAAGTTCGATGGCCGAAGCACGACCAAGTCCTTGGGTACTGCCACAAACAATGGCATTTTTATGGGTTAAATCTAAATTCATGATTGGAGAAAATTAAATATATTAAGCTATTTTTACTTTAATTGATGTATACTTCTATGTGTTATAACCTTATAAACATTTAGCTCATAAACCTTAAACTAATATTTACGAACAAAGATATGCCAGATTTATCATTTAGAAGTACAGAAAAAGAACTGATTGACGACTTAGATTTAGATAATGATGCCCTCCGTCAGAATTTAGAGGAATTGGCTATCATCAATAAATATTTAGGGGGTAATCAAGTAACGATTAGTGGACTTGAGACTGTCTTCAACAATTTGACTACTCAACAACCTACCTATAAAATAGCAGATTTGGGGTGTGGTGGAGGCGATATGCTGATGGTAATAGCAAAATGGGCAAAAAAGAAACAGGTAAAAGCTGAATTGATAGGGATTGATGCCAACGATTTTATGATTGAATTTGCTAAAAAAAGGACAACTCAATTCCCCGAAATTCAGTACTTATATCAGAATATTTTTTCAGAAGAGTTCCAGCAACATTCCTTTGATATTGTTACGATGACACTGTTTTGTCATCATTTTGATAATGAAAGTTTGATAAAACTATTTAAGCAACTCAAACAACAAAGTCGCCTAGCCATTGTGATTAACGATATTCATCGTCATTGGTTTGCTTATCATTCTATTGCTTGGATTACCAAATTATTCTTAAAATCATACTTGGTAAAAAACGATGCTAAATTGTCAGTTTGGCGAGCCTTCCGAAAATCAGATTTAGCAACCATCATCTGCCAAGCAGGTTTTACGAATTATTCTATTAAATGGAAATGGGCTTTTCGTTGGGAAGTGGTTTTGTTTTGTGAGGGATAGAGAGCATTTTTTCACTCATAGCATGACTGACAGAATGTTGATTATGCTCAAAATAACTGAATGAGTCATGTCATGAGTATTTTGGAGACCCTATTTAGCTTAGCGTTTCACTCGTTCTATGTTCTATGATATAAGTATCACTAAACATCTATTTCTTGTCATATTCCTCTGGTAGCTTCATTGTAAAGGCTTTCATTTTACTCCTACTTATTTTCTTAGTTATTTTATAATTTTCACGATTAAGGTATTGTATCATTATCGGATAATTGTCTTTTGAATTTACATTGACGAGGTCACCATTAAGGTAATTGAAAAGATTAAAAAGCCAGTAATTGTGTCTCCCATATCTTTTCAATGTCATCGTGATAATTTCATAGTTTCCATCTCCGTCAAAGTCTCTCTCTAGTTTGTCATCACTAGCTTTGTCAAAGAAGGAAATTTTTGTGAAATGACCTTCTTTATTTTGGAAGAGATATATAGTTCGCACATTCATTGATGCTGTTCCATTACCCATATACCAAGCAATTATTTTAATGTCTTTTAAATTATCGCCGTTTATATCAGCAACACGAATGGATTGGTTATAAATATTAACATCATTGAAAAACATTGGCTCGAAATTTTTTTGAAGTAATTTTTTATTGCGATAAATTCTTACGAAGGAATTATAATTATACCCAAAAGTTGTGAGTTGAATGGTTAAATTATCTTGGTTATCAAAGAATTTAGGAATTGTCATCGTACAATGAAATTTGTTTTCCTTTTCTGTCTTATCATAAAATTTCCAGTTCTTATATTCTCGGTATTTAATAGCTGGATATTTTTCAAAAGGATATTGTCCCTTTGCAGTTAATGTTAAAAATGTTATGGCGAATAGTACTGTCAAGGTCTTCATCTTAAAACGGCTTATAACTTACTTGCAAAAAAAATGCAGTACTTTTGGTATTGTCGTGATTTGCATTCTAAAGTAATTATTTTTTTTAAACAAGATGCAAATATCCACCAGTTGAGAGCGTGACACTCTTCTTTATTGTAAGTCTTAGGAGAGCCTAAAACCAGTTAGCTTTCACTCTTTTTCTAAACCTTAAGCCCGATTATTAGTTGTTACAATTTAGCTACGAATATACAATTACAGGATGTTGTTTTCGGGGTTAGTTAAAACAATTTCAATTCTCAATCGAAGCTTTCTATGAAAATACTCCTTTGGTTTCGTAATGATTTACGTGTTCATGACCACGAGGCTTTGTTCAAGGCCTCGCAACAAACTTCTCAAGTATTTCCGCTTTATGTACTTGACCCTAGTATTTTTCAAGAACTGGCAATGGGCTTTCCTAAAACGGGCAATTTGCGTACTCAATTTCTTTTTGAATCTATCGAAAACCTTCGTAAAAATCTCCAAAGTATTGGCTCAAACTTAATTATTCGAGTGGGACATTCCGAAGATATTATCCCCAAATTGGCGAAAGAATTGTTGATTGACGAAGTATTCGTTTCGGAAGAAGTTACTTCAGAGGAAACCAACATGGATACTTTGGTCGAATTAGGGCTTAAAAAAGAAGGTATCAAAATGAAATTTTTCTGGCAGTCCACGCTCTATCATTTAGATGATTTGCCCATAGAAATTGAAAATTTGCCCAATATTTTTACACAATTTAGAAATCAAGTAGAAAAATCAACTAAAGTTAGAAGTACATTTCCGATTCCTAAACAGCTTACTTTTCCTGAAAACGTAGAGGTTGGTGTATTGCCAAAGCTTAATTTCCCAAGAACAAGTCAACATTCATACAAAGGAGGGGAAGATGAGGCTCTTAAAAGATTAGAGGAATATTTTTGGCAAAAAGACTTACTGAAAACTTATAAAGAAACTCGAAATGGAATGTTGGGTTTAGATTATTCTTCTAAATTTTCGCTTTGGTTAGCTAATGGATGTATTTCGCCGAGATATATTTATGAGCAAGTAAAAAAGTATGAATTAGAACGAACTCAAAATGATTCTACCTATTGGTTGATTTTTGAATTACTATGGCGAGATTACTTCCGGTTAGTGGCTTTGAAATATGGCAATAAAATCTTTTTTGAAAAAGGCATTCAGGGCAAAGCCGTAGTTTGGAAAAAAGATAAGCGTGTTTTTGAAAAATGGCGAATGGGCGAAACGGGTGTTCCGTTGATTGATGCCAATATGAAAGAACTATTGGCAACGGGTTATATGTCGAACAGAGGACGACAGAATGTGGCAAGTTTTCTGGTCAAAGATTTACAAATAGATTGGCGTTGGGGAGCAGCATGGTTTGAAAGCCAGTTGATAGATTATGATGTTTGTTCTAATTGGGGCAATTGGCTGTATGTGGCAGGCGTCGGCAATGACCCAAGAGAAAACCGCTATTTTAATATCCTGAAACAAGCCCACAACTACGACGAAAAGGGCGAATATGTAAAGTTTTGGTTACCTGTTTTAGCAAATATTCCTGCTGAAAAAGTACATTCAGTAGCTTTGTTGACACAGGAAGAACAAAGAAAGTTTTCAGTACAAGTAGGAACTGACTATCCAAAGGCAATGATTGATGTAAGAAAGTGGAGTATCAAAAATAAATGAAATGATATTTTAACCGTTCACATTCAAAAATCAAATATTCAGCATAGAAGTAGTTTAAGCGTTAAAAAAATATCTACATTTGAAACAGTAATACGCAATGGCATAATTATTTTGCTTCTATATTACATTACATATTCACATTAATTAATTAAAACTATGTCAAAAGGACTTCTTATTGGATTAGGCGTTGCTGCATTATTGTTATTCTGGGGTATTGGTGTCAGAAACGGCATGGCGACAGAAAATCAGGAGGTTGAAGCGTCTTGGGCGAAAGTTCAAACTGCTTATCAACGTCGTGCAGATTTGATTCCAACTTTGGTAAATACAGTAAAAGGGGTAGCAAAATTTGAAAAAGAAACACTAACCGATGTTATTAACGCACGGGCAAGTGCTACACAAATTAAATTAGATGCGAAGGATTTAACACCTGAAAATATGAAGAAATATCAAGAGGCTCAAAGCCAATTGTCAGGCTCGTTATCTCGTTTAATGGTTGTAGCAGAGAAATACCCTGAATTGAAAGCCACTGAAAATTTCTCTGAATTACAGTCGCAATTAGAAGGTACAGAAAACCGTATCAAGGAGGAACGTGATCGTTTTAATGATACTGTAAAAGGCTATAACAATAAAATTGTTACTTTCCCGAATAGCTTAATTGCAAGCTTCTCTGGATTTACAACAAAAGGCTATTTCGAAGCTGACGCAGGTGCATCAAAGATGCCAACGGTTGATTTTAGTAAATAGTTTTTCGATGAAATAATACAAGGCGAAAAGCAGGAAGCAATATCAATCTTCGCTTTTCGCCTTGTGCTATTTAGTGAGTTAGTGATTGAGCGAATTAGTGATTTTTCAGTTAGTGAGTTGTGAGTTAGTGAATTGTGAATTAATATTTATAAAAATCATTAGTTCACTCAATGACTAATTAAAAACAATCACCAATTCATCACTCCAGTGGTAAACCTCTCAATCATTCACTAATTCACAACTCACTCAATCACTCATTCACTAACTAAATATCATGCCTCAGAACTTTTTTAATGAAGTACAAAAAGAACAGATAGTGAAGGCCATTCAGGCAGCAGAATTGAATAGTTCTGGTGAAATTCGATTACATATCGAAAAGAATTGTCCTAATCCTAATGTGTTAGACAGAGCAGCCGAAGTATTTCATGCTATTGGCATGGATAAGACTGCCCAACGCAATGGAGTACTTTTTTACCTATCGATTGAAGATCGAAAATTTGCTGTTATTGGCGATAAAGGGATTGATGAGGTTGTGCCTGACGACTTCTGGGAATCGACAAAAGAACTGTTAAGAAGCCATTTCTTACAAGGACTTTTTACCGAAGGATTTACCAAGGCTATCCACTTGGCTGGCGAGCAATTAAAACATTATTTTCCTTATCAGAAAGACGACACGAATGAATTACCAGACGAAATTTCGTTTGGATAAATAAGCCCAAACCTTTTCTGGAGAGGGAAGGGATTTTTTTATGAAGATGTTTAAGAAACTTTCAAATTATATACTTTGTACATTCTTTAGTTTATCACTATTGTCTGTACATTTTGTGTTGTACGCGCAGGATATACCCGCTAAACCAAGCCCACAAAGATTGGTTAATGACTACTCAGGTATTTTAAGTAGTACCGAACGCGAATCATTAGAACAAAAACTTAGAGGGTATGCCGATTCCACCTCTACACAGCTAACCATTGTCATTGTAAAAAATACTGGAGAATCTGACCCTTATGATTTTGCCATGAAAATTGCTAAAGATTGGGGCGTAGGACAGAAAGATAAAAACAATGGTCTGGTGCTGTTATGGGCTACCGATACCCGTAAAATCAGAATCGTGACGGGTCGTGGCATAGAGGCGACTATTACAGATGCTATTTCCAAAAGAATTATCAATAAAATACTATCTCCAAATTTCAAGGCTGGCTTATGGTATCAGGGCTTGGATGAGGCTACGACCGAAATGATGAAAAGGGCTTCTGGTGAATACAAAGCCGACCCCAAAGATGATGATGGAAGTCCTTTTGGTTTTTTAGCGATAGTTTTTGTCTTAGTCATCGTAGTTCTTATCATCGTAGCTCGTAATAGACGAGGCGGAGGTGGTGGCGGAGGCTTCAACAGTGGAGGTTGGGGTGGCCCAATTATTTTTACTGGAGGTGGTTTTGGTGGAGGACACTCTGATAATAGTGGCGGAGGTGGCTTCGACTTTGGTGGCTTTGGTGGTGGTGATTTTGGCGGTGGTGGTGCTGGCGGAGACTATTAAGAAAAAAATAAAAATGTATTCAAAAGGCTTCGTTTCGGCGAGGCCTTTTCTATTTAGTAGACTAGTACAAGAAGTTTCAAGTAATGTTTCGTAATTTTGAAAGAGTAGTAAAATAAAAATAGAAAATTCGTGATTGATATTATTGCCCAAGAACTCAATGAAGCACAAATAGTACTTCAAAGTTTTATTGCAAATCCAAAGAATCTTGCTGATATTCAGCAGGCTGCCGAAATAATGGCAGAAGCCATTCGTTCAGGAAATAAAGTGATTTCTTGTGGAAATGGTGGTTCACATTGTGATGCCATGCACTTTGCCGAAGAATTGTCAGGGCGTTATCGTAATGACCGCCGTTCATTAGCAGCGATTGCTATTTCAGATGTTGCTCATATTTCTTGCGTGGGCAACGATTATGGATTCGATTTTATTTTTTCTCGTTTTGTAGAAGGTTTAGGCATTAAAGGGGATGTTTTACTTGGAATTTCTACAAGTGGGAACTCTGCTAATATTATTAAAGCCGTAGAAGCCGCCAAAGCCAAAGGCATGAAAATTGTATTACTAACTGGGAAAGACGGAGGAAAATTAGATGGTCAAGCTGATGTAGAAATCAGAGTGCCTCATTTCGGCTACGCCGACCGCATTCAAGAAGTACACATCAAAGTAATTCATATTTTGATTTTATTGATTGAAAAGTTGGTGATTGGTTAGAATACTAGAAGCAAGAAACTAGACGCTAGACTAGATACAAGAAAAAAATCTTAGTAAACCTTAAAGAATAAATTCTTTGCAAAAAGAGTTTAAATATTATTGCTTAATAAGTTTTATATAGATTATAAATCTTCCTAAATTGTCTTTTCTGTTGAATTCTTGCTTATAATTAAAATGTCTTGAATCTTCTGTCTTGTGTCTAAAAATCTTTCACCATGAAAAAAGTCTTAATTATTCTCTTATCGATTATTACTTTATTTTCAGTAATTCTTTTTGCTGTTCCTTTCTTTTTTAAGGATACTATCCAAGCGAAAGTCAATGAAGAAATTCAGAAAAAAGTAAAGGCAAAAGTTTATTATAACGATTTCGACTTATCTTTTTTCAAGCATTTCCCTGCTTTAACGATTTCCCTAAAAGACTTCGGAGTAGTAGGCTATTCGCCATTTTCAAGTGATACGTTGATTCAAGCGAAAGAGTTTTCGTTGGCGGCAGATTTTAAATCGATTATTTCTGGCGACAAAGTAGCCATTAATTCTATCGCTATTGAAAGTCCCAAAATTCTGATTAAGGTATTACCCGACGGCTCTGCCAATTATAATATCTACAAAACAGACTCGCTACAGGTTCAGCAAGAAGAAACAAAGACTAAAAGTAATTTTAATGTAGAAATTGATTCGTGGAAATTGACAGACGGGCAAATTACCTATGACGATAGATTAAAAAATACCTTTGTATTACTTCAAAATATCTCTCATGAAGGTTCGGGAAATATTGGCTCAGAAATCTATGATTTGACGACTAATACTCAAATAGAAAAAGCCTCAATTAGCTACGGAGGAACGGAGTATTTGCATGAAAAAACGTTGTCGGCAGATATGAAGATTAATATCGACCAAGCTAAAAATAAGTATACATTCACGAAAAATACTTGGAAAGTCAATGATTTTACCCTCAATTTTGATGGGTCAGTAGCCATGCCTGACACCTCAAATATTGTATTGGACATCACCTATGGCTCACCAGAAAACACCTTTAAAAATTTACTCTCATTAGTTCCTAATATCTATACTGACAAGTTTAAAGATGTTAATGCTGATGGTAATATGAAATTCGATGGTTTTGTAAAAGGAACCATGAATGCTACTTCGTTTCCTACCTATGCCTTCAATTTATTGGTAGAAAATGCCATGTTTCAATACCCCGATTTACCTACTGCGGTTACAGGAATTAACCTTGACTTTAAGGCAAGCAATACTACCAACGACCTCAATAATTCAGTATTAGATATTAAAAAGTTTAACCTGAATTTGGGTAAAAATCCAATTACTGCTCGTGCTTTGATAGAAGGTTTAGGGAAATCTAAAGTAGATGCTGACGTAGTAGCTAAAATAGATTTACAACAAATAGGGCAGATATTCCCAATGAAAGGCTTGACCATGCGTGGTTTATATAACATGGATTTAAAGGCCAAAGGTACTTATGATACCCTTACCAAAGCTTTTCCACAAGTAAATGCAGTAATGAGTTTGGTAAATGGCTACATAAAGTCTGATAAATTTCCAGAACCTATTCAAGACTTGAATGTAAAAGCTAATTTAGTAAATACCAACGCCGCTTTAGCATCTACTCGTTTGGCAATCACTGAATTGAAGATGGTATTAGATGGAGAACCTTTTACGGCTAATGGTGTGATAGAAAACTTCGAGAATTATAATTGGGATATTAAAGCCAAAGGTAAAATTGATTTAACGAAGATTACGAAAATATATCCTTTAACGGATATGACTTTGAAGGGCAAAATCGATGCAGATATTGAAACCAAAGGGAAAATGTCGGATGTTAAGGCGAAACGTTATGCTAGTTTACCAACTTCTGGAAAGGCCACGATGCAAGGGTTTGAATTTGTATCAAAAGAATATCCACAAGGTGTAAAAGTTACTTCAGCTGACATGACTTTTACCCCAACGGCTATCAAAGTGACTAATGCGAAGGGCTTTTTGGGAACAAGTGATTTTGTTGCTGATGGGACATTTACCAATTACATGGACTATGCCTTAAACAATGGTACTGTAAAAGGGAAAATGAATGTAAAATCGCAGAAGTTCAATGTAAATGAATGGATGACTGACAGTCCTAAACCTGCCGCAGGTACT
The DNA here is from genome assembly GCF_059423785.1 of Arcicella sp. GW458-12-2-14-TSB2. Classification (NCBI taxonomy): domain Bacteria; kingdom Pseudomonadati; phylum Bacteroidota; class Cytophagia; order Cytophagales; family Flectobacillaceae; genus Arcicella; species Arcicella sp. GW458-12-2-14-TSB2. The sequence continues at coordinate 9,461 of NZ_JBWKYN010000178.1, forward strand.
GCTGGAACATCTGCTCCTTTACAAGTAGTTGAAATACCTAAAAACATTGAATTAGTACTAGATTCTGATATTGGTGAAGCCCAGTACAGTTTGATGAAAATGCAAAATATTAAAGGGGCTTTGGTTGTAGGGAATGGTGCTGTAAAAATGCAAAATGTAGCTTTTCAATCGTTGGGTGGAAAATTTACTACTAGTGGTACGTATAATACCTCAAATTTAGCGCATCCATTATTTGACTTTGCATTGAACCTTGAAAACGTAGAGATTGCGCAGGCTTATCAACATTTGAATATTGTAAAATACTTGATGCCTGTCGCTCAATACTTAATTGGTAATGTAACCTCTAAAATGCAAATTGGAGGAGAATTAGGGCAAGATATGATGCCTAAATTGAATACTTTGAGTGGAGATGGTTTGATGAAAGTATTACAAGCAACAATATCCGAGAGTAATCCATTGGTTCAAAAATTGATTGAAACTACCAAAATTGCGAACTTGAAAAATAGTAAGCTGAGTAATTTGTTGATGCAGTTTGAAATAAAGGATGGTACGTTTGCCGTAAAGCCATTTGATATTAAGTTTGACGATTATAAAATAACAGCTAGCGGTCGTCATGGTCTGACGGGTTCAATGGATTATAATTTACAGATGGATGTGCCTTCAGGTAAAATTGGAGAAGCTTTTGGGAATGTATTTCAGAAATGGACTGGCAAAAGTTTACAAGGAGCTGACAGAGTAAAATTCGATTTACAATTGAGTGGAAACCTTAAAAACCCAGTTTTTGGTTTCAATGGAAGTAGCACAGCTAACTCATTAAAAGATGTGGCAAAAGCTACTTTACAAGCACAAATTAATGAGGAGAAAGATAAACTCTTAGAAAAACTAAATGTCAAAAAAGATGGTTTGCCGTCGCAGGTAATTTTAGACAAAGATGTCATGGAGGCCAAAGCAAAAGCTACGGCTGATAGTATCAAAAAACTAGCAGCAGATAGGGCAAAAAAATTATTGGAGGAACAAAAGAAAAGTGTATTAAATGGACTTTTCAACAAAATAAAGCCAGCGAAGAAAGATACTGTTTAGTTTAAGTGATTGGTAATTAGTGATTGGTGATTAGAATTTTACTTAAACAAGGCAACCTATTTTAGGCAAGGACAAATGACAACTCACAATTCAACACTCGCAATTCACAACTGATACTTATGTCTAATCACCAATCACTCAGAAAAATCACCCAATAAAATGATTACTTTCACAGCATTGCTTCAAAAATTTGACAAAAAAGGAGAGAAAACTGGCTGGACATACTTTGAAATTCCTGCTGATATTGCTCAACAGATTAAAGCAGATACTCGTGTGAGCTTTAGAGTAAAAGGGAAAATAGATAATTTTTCAATAAAATTGACAGCACTTATTCCAATGGGCGAGGGTGACTTTATTTTGCCAATTAATGCAACCATTAGAAAGGGCATTCGAAAGACTGAAGGAGCGACAGTTCAAGTAAGTTTAGAAGAAGATAAAAGTGAACTGACGATCAATGCGGAGCTATTGCTTTGCCTAGAAGATGACGAAAAAGCCTCAAAAGCTTTTCATGCCATGCCCAAAAGTCATCAGTTCTATTATAGTAAATGGATAGAATCAGCCAAGACTATTGAAACCAAAACAAAGCGCATTTCAATGACAGTCCAGAGCCTATCAATGGGTATGGATTATGGGCAAATGTTGAGACATTTCCGTGACTTGGGGAAATAATAGATAGCTTTTAATACTTTTAATATACACCCGAATACTATGAGACATTTTTTTACACTATTAATTCTAATTACTTTTTTCATAGGTTGCCAAGATGATAAATCTAGCCATAAGGCTTTAACTAAACCATCTTTAAATAGTACTACAATTATTAAAGGTACAGACCAAGAATTATTATTTCCTCAAAATCACAATAAGGATACGACTCTTTTTATTGATAATCAACAATTTATTTTAAGCCTATCAGCAGAACTAGATAGTACACAAAAGTATTCATATACAAGTTATTATGTAGATGAAGATAGTCTTCCAAGCAAAGAGCTTTTTCAGGGCTTTGACGCTCGTTATAAATTTAGTCTGAAAGACAAAGACAATAAAATTGTTTTTACAACTACTTTAAATAAAGGCGATTTTAAAGCAATTACTGATAATTCGATATTGGCTGAAAGTGATGCAATACTTCCTAGATTCATTGGATTCCTTCCAAAATTTAATGCATTTATATTTACTGTAGAATTTTGGGTTCCTGATAGTGATGTTGGAGAGCAGAGTTTTTTTATGATGAATAGGAAAGGAGAAATTATAGAAAAATCATTCAATAATTATTATGGTGGGGGTGATTCGGATGGAGCTATTGAAATATCTAGCAAGCAAGACTTTATACTTACCTGTAATAAAGTAATTCATTCAAATGGTAAAGTGATTCGTTTTGATAATAAAAGAATTTGGCAGATTGGTTCAAAACTCATAAATGATAACTGTATTTTAGATATCAAAGAGTATAATGATTCCATCAAAAAAGCTAATGCTGTTTTAATGACTCCATTTGGGAAGATATTGAAAAAATTTGTTTACAGAGGCTACTATAACGAATTAGGTAATGTTGTACCAAAGTATTATGATAATAAAACAAATAATTACTATTTGCTTGATGAAGAATTAGCAAGTTTATGGGTCATTAATAAGCAAAATCCAACATCGATTTATAGCGTGAGTTTTGATGAAATGGAAGAGGCTGAAGGAACTATGAGAAAGGATGAGATTAAATTTATGATAGATACTGAATCAAGTAAAAATACATTTTATGCAAATATAAAAACGCAGAAAATCAGACACTCAAAAACTAAAAAACAATTATAGGAATAAAATAAAAGCAGTTATTTTTTAGAAAAACATTTTCTTATAAAAT